>NZ_BAAAHH010000025.1:79652-139511 GCF_039525175.1 Actinocorallia libanotica | reverse complement strand
ACAACGAGTACCTCGAACGGCAGCTCGCGGCGTGAACTAACCGCAAATAAGCTGTCCGGAATCGGCAGGGCACATCACTCACCGCCGGCCAACGACTGTTCCTAGGCACCCTCCACGAACAACGCCGGCCTCTGGACAACCATGCCTACCGGACCACCACCGGAGTCGACTCACGCGTCGCCACCACCGAACTCCAGGACCTCGCCGCACGCGGCCTCGTCCAACGCATCGGCACCCACCGCTGGTCCCGATACCTCCTCCCCGCACCGACGGCCACCGGACAACCGGCCACCCCCGTCCGGGCCGACCGCCGCGACCAACTCCTCGCCGCCCTCGGAACCCAATCCCTCTCCCGTGCCGACCTCGCAGCCAGGACCGGCCTCAGCGACACCACCGTCCGCCGTTGGCTGTCCATCATGCGCACCGAAGGCACCGTCGAACTCATCGGCAACAGCCCCCGAAGCCCCCACGCCCTCTACCGCCGATCCCACCAACAATCCCTCTTCCCCGAAACCGAAACCTGACCGCAGCAGGCGAGGTGGCCGTTCCCGATACGCCCCAAGGAGCTCTTACAGGCAACTCGACCATGCCCTTGAGCTGTGGAAACAAGACTCATGATCGTCTCCCTACGGGCCAGAAGGTCAGGGGTTCGAATCCCTTCGGGTGCGCAGCACGAGAGGGCCCCGGCGATCACCGCCGGGGCCCTTCGCCGTTAGTCGCCAGACGGAGCGCGGTCCTTCTAATCCGTAGATTTCAAATCCTCGTTCGCACCCGTTCAGGTCGGTTCACCGGGTGCTCTCCGCTCTGGTCGCCTGTCCGGTGTCGTTCGTACTGGTTCAGGGCTGTTCACCCGGGTGGCTCCCACAGTGGCTCCTTTGGGGGCGTCTTGGTCACTAGGGTGGCTCGATGGCGTTCGACATCACCTGCTACCGCCCTCCGCTGCTTTGTGGGGTCGGCGCGATCAGCGAGATGCACGCCGAACGGTTGCGTTCCCTGGCTGGTCGGCGGCTGAAGTCGGTGTGGGTCGTCTGGGATCTGGAGGACGACTCCTGGTTCGCTGACTGTCCTGTGCTGTTCGCCTTCGAGGGGGCGCAGGTCGAGATCAGTCACAGCAAGTTCAGCGATGTGTCCATCACTTGGAACGAGATCGATCCGTCGGCCCCTGTCGTCTGGTCGGGCTCAGAGCTGGAGTTCCGCCTGCTGTGGCGTGAGGACGAGCGTGCGGGCATGGCTGCTTTGTGCGGTCGTACTCTGACCGCTGTCGAGTTGCTCGAGTGGACCGGCAGGGACGTGGCTCAGGGCATGGTCGCCGTCAGCTTCGTCTTCGGCAGCGAACGCATCACTATCTACAACGCGCTGGACGAGAACGGTCTGGAACTCACACCACCCGACTCGGATTATCGAATCCACCGTCTCTGAGCCTCGGACCACAGGCCTGGATCTCAACGGCCAGACCTACGTATTACGAGCCGACCGGACCCCGTCCGGCCCTGTCCGCACTCGTACTGCGGCCAGGGCTCAAGCCGTCTCAGGATCCTCCGCCTTTCACTGGTGTCCACGGTCGTTGTCAGCAGCGGAGATCATGTGCGGGTTCGTACGCTCGCAGGGTGCAGGACGAGGAGCAGTACGTGAGGTATGGGGACGATGCTCAGGTGCTTGCTGATCTGGGTCGTCACCTGTCCCCTCAGATTGATCGGATCGTGGTCCGGTTGCCTCGGGCCGTGGCGGAAGTGGCTGTTGCGGGGTGGAACAGGGATGAACCGGGGGCTGTCGGTGAGGAGAGCCGGGATCAGGCGGCGTTGTGCGAAGCGGCCGCTGAACTGGTCCTGATCGGTCTGGCCCTCACCGAACGCGGTGAATGGCATGCTGATGAGGTCGTTGTGGCCTTGGACGTCGTCGAAGTCGCGGCAGCCCTCCGAGCCTCCTGGTAGCGAACGTGAGAGCGGATGATTCGGCTCTCGCTGGCGCGCAACGTCTGATGGTTCTGGATCTGCTCCGCGGTGACCTCTTTGGCTTGCAGGAGCGCGGAGACCGCTTGGTCGGCCTGTCGCCGCTGCGCAGGAGCGCGGGCGACATCGATGGGCAGCCGTCCCTGGCTCTCGTCCGGCAACGTCGAGGTATCGACCGTCCTGGCAACGCGGAGCGTGTGTCCGACGGTCCCCAGCTCGATGGCGGTCCCGTGATGTTTCCTGGCCCTCATGGCGACGGGCGAGGTCAGGTGGGCGGTATCAGGTCGCTCTCGCTGATGGTGTACGTCAGCGGAGGGTAGGTGAAGTCCGTTTCGTTGTTCTCGCGGCGTCGTAGTCGGTAGAACTCGTGTCTCTGTTCATCGTCGGCCGGCATGAGGCGCGCGCCTTGGGGGAGGTAGGCGTGTCCGTCGTGGAACCGGACGAAGGTCTTTGATGTTCGGAAGGTGACGCCCAGCCATTGGTCGTCCGCTGTCCGGGCGGGTGCGTCCAATATGATCTTGTGTTTGAGTCGTCGATTCGAGTCGACGGAGAATGCGACGATGCTGTTGTGGGCGAGGGGGATCTCGAACTTCTCGCCGGTGGTTCCCTTTGGTTCGAAGATCAGTTTTCTCGGCGGGCTCGTCTCGGGATCCCGGTAGCAGGAGAAAACGGCGATGAACGAACCGTCGGCCAGGTCGAGGGCCTGGTCGGAGTGGCTGCCCATGGTCGTGTAGGCGTTCGTGTAGATCTCGATGAGGGCGTTGTTGAAGCCGACCGGTAGCGCCGCATGTTCTTGGATCTGTTGTGCCAGGCGTTCGTGCACCGGGCGGAAGCGCTGCGTCGGGCTGCTGTATCGGGTGGTGGTGCGTACGAGGGGTACGCCACCCGTCTCGTCGAGCTTGGTGAGGGTGGCGCCGCGGCGGCCTTTTCCCACGTCTTCCCAGCGAGCCGACGCGGACAGTTCCTCGAAGAGGTTCTCCTCGGTCGGCAGGGAGAACGAGAGGATCTCGTCCGAGAACCTAGGCTCGGGGGGCAAGGTAGTCCCCCGTGTTCATGCTGAAGACGAACTTGTCGCCGTAGTCGATGAAGGACGAGGTCTTGTTCTCTTCGGCGTAGAGCCTGCGCAGCTCGTTCATGCCCGCCGGGGTGGGTGGCTCCAGCGGAACCAGGTCTCCGTCCAGTTTGAGGAACGTGTGGCCGTTCTTGTGCACGGCTTCGGTGTTCGAGCAGCGCACCACGTAGCCCAGGCGGGTCGGGAGCAGGTCGGCGTCCAGGCCTGAGGGTCGGATCTCGTGCGTGTAGAGGCGGTTGGTGGACAGCGGCATGAAGAACACGGAGCCGGGATAGAGGGTCAGGGTGAACTGCGGGGGGAGTGCGGTCCCGTCGGGTCCCCCGGCCGGCTCCTTGAGGCGGAAGTGGAGCTTGGTCAGGCCGCTGGTGCTCTTCACGCCGCGGTCGAAGGTGTCTTCGGCCAGGGGGTGGAGCTTGTCGAGCCGGTCGTAGAAGGTGCAGAAGGCCATGATGCCGTTGACGGGCATGTCCTTGGTCTTGTCGGCGTGGGTCGAGATCCTGGCCTTGGACTGCTTGCGCTCGGTCGTGGCGAGGGTGTTGTGGTAGATCTGCGCGAGGACGTGGTTGAGCGGTGCCTGGTTCCGGAAGATGGCGGCGGCCTCGCGGTTCAGGGCCTCGACGATATGTGTGTCGGTCGGACGGAAGTTCTCGGTCGGTCCTGAGAGATTCGTGGAGCATCGGAGCAGGCGGAAATGTAGTTCGTCGCCGTTTCGTGTGACGGGCGTCAGATAGATTCCGCTGCGGTGGGCCGTTCCGGGTTTGGTGGATTCCGTCAGGGACTGGAACGCGTGCTCCGCACTGATCCGATGGAACTGATCGGTGTCGGGGCCGAAGAAGCGGCGGTAGTACACGCCGACGCCGTGGACGCGGGTGGGGACCTGGCCGAAGTCGACGAGGGTCCAAGGTTCGTCGACGTCCTGGCGGTAACCGTGTGACAGCTCCCGGATAACGCATACCCGGGCCGCCTCGTGCAGGCGGCGGCCGCTGATCCCGGATACGTCGCCGCACAGGTAGACGGTCTTCTGCGCGAGGTCGGGCGAACCGGAGGCAAGGCCCTCTGGTGTGATCACGGTTCCGAAGAAGTCCCTGAGCAAGTCGTTGTCTTGCAACGAAGAAGGCGCGACCAAGATGTGGTTCGCGTCTTCGATGCAGGCTTCTGTCGGCTCTGTTGCGTACATCAAACCGTGCCTTCCATTCGCGCTTTGAGACACGAACCAGCAAAACCGAACAGATGGTCTGCCGGTCCATTCCATGAGCTTTCGGACGGTAGGGGACGCAAGATTATCACCCTTCAGTCAACCGTTCCTTGGCCATACGGTGGACGCCTCCTGGAGGCCTATTCATAGGTACCGGTAGGTGTTCCGGTCAGATGACTGGGGTGCCGGTACGCGGTGTCCTCCTAGCGTGCGGCGGCATGACCACTGATGTCGGCGCGTTGCCGAAGACCGAGAAGACCAGTTGGGGCACGGTGTTCGTGCTCGCGCTCGCGACGTTGATCGCCGCGAGTGAGATCTCCCTGTCGTCGTTCACGCTGCCCCTGATCGGGGCGGAGTTCGAGGTGTCGCCGGGGGCCACGGCCTGGGTGCTGCTCGCTTACACGCTGCCGTCCGCGGCGTTGGCGTTGCCCGCGGGGCGGTGGGTGGACGGGGCGGACCTGCGGGTCGTCTACCTGGCGGGGCTGGCGGGGATCGGGGTGTTCAGCGTGCTGGGCGTGCTGGCGCCGAACCTGCCGTTGCTGCTGGCCGCGCGGGTGCTGCTCGGGTTGGTGAGCGTCGGGTTCATGGCGTGCACGATGCCCGCGCTCGTGCGGGCGGTGCGGCCGGAGGAGCGCGGTCGGGCGATGGGGTGGCTGATGGCCGTGATGACGCTCGGAGCCACCGGAGCCGCGCCGCTGGGCGGCTGGGTGGCGGCGGAGTTCGGGTGGCGGGCCGTGTTCCTGATCAAGATGCCGTTGCTGGTGGTCGTGGCGGTGGCGGGCGCACGGCTGCTGCGGCGCGGTGACGGGCGGGTGCCTTTGCCGGGGCGTGGGCTGCTGGGTGAAGGGGCGGTGCTCGGTGGTGCCATGACGGCGCTCGTCCTCTCCGTCGAGCTGGTGGACGTCGCGTTGGTACCGGCCGTCGTCGTTCTGGTGGTGGCGGTGGTGCTGGGTGTGGTCTGGGCGCGGTTGCGGGCTTCGCGGCCGGTCGTGGCGGTGCTGCGGTCGGCGATGGCCGGGCTGCCGGCGCTGGTGCTGACGTTGTTCGCCGTCTCGACCGGGCTGACGTCATTCGTGCTGCCGTACTTCGTCTCCGACGTCATGCGTGCCGACGCGGGGCTGCTCGGCACCGCCGTGTTGTGCTGGGTGGGGGTGATGTCCCTGGTCACGCCGGTCGCGGGCGGGGTGGTGGACCGGATCGGACCGCTGCCGGTCGCGGCCGTGGGAGCCGCGCTGGTGGGCGTCGCGATCCTGCTGCACCTGCCGTTGGGGGCCGATGCCGGGCTGGGTGATCTGGCGTGGCGGCTCGCGCTGCTGGGGCTGGGCGCCGGGCTGCTGAACCCGGCGGTGTCCACGGCGGTGCTGCGTTCCGTGCCGGACGAGCAGGCGGGAGTGGCGGGCGGCCTGACCAACACGGCCCGTACCGTCGGTCTGGTGCTGGCCCCGGCGGTGTCGGCGGCGGCCTGGAGCGCGGGCGGGTTCCGCGGCGCGATCGGGCTGCTGGCGGGAGTGGCGTGCGCGGCCTTCGTGGTGGCCGCCGGAGCGGTCGTCACCGGTAGGCGGACCCGGTCATCCGACTGAGGCGCGGCGAGGCCCCGGCTTTCTACCGTCTGCGGCATGAAAGCCATCCGCATCCACGCGTTCGGTCCCGAAGACGAACTCCACTACGACGACGTTCCCACGCCCGAGCCGGGTCCCGGCCAGGTCCGCATCGCGGTGCGGGCGGCGGGCGTGCACGTGCTCGACGCGTTCCTGCACGAAGGCGACCCGTCCAAGATCCCCTTTCCGGTGCCGGACCTCCCCGTCACTCCCGGACGGGAGGTGGCGGGCGTGGTCGACGCGCTCGGCGACGGCGTCGAGGAGTCCTGGCTGGGCCGCCGTGTCGTCACGCACCTCGGCCTCGTCAACGCCGGTTACGCCGAGTTCGCCGTCCGGGAGGTGGACGCGCTCTTCCCCGTCCCGGACGTTCTCGACTTCCCCGCCGCCATCACGATGGTCGGCACCGGCCGTGCCGCGCTCGGCATCTGGCGGTCGGCGGAGGTGGGCGCCGGCGACACCGTCCTGATCACCTCGGCCGCCGGGGGCGTGGGCACGCTGCTGGTGCAGCTCGCCAAGGCCGTCGGCGCGACGGTGGTCGGTGCGGCCGGAGGACCGGCGAAGACCGCGCGCGTCCTCGCCAACGGAGCGGACCGGGCCGTCGACTACACGCTGCCCGGCTGGGAGAAAGAGGCGGGCGAGGTGAGCGTGGTCTTCGACGGCGTCGGCGGTGAGGCGGGCCGGACCGCCTTCGAGCTGCTCGGGCCGGGCGGCGTGCACGTGGTGCACGGTTGGGCGGAGGAGATCACGGCCTTCACCTCCGTCGATCTGCGCGACCGTGCGGTCAGCGCCGTGTACGCCCTCGGCCCGAGGATGGCGCGCAGGCCCGGCGGCATGCGCGCCCTGCAGGAGGAGGCGCTCGCCGAGGCGGCGGCCGGGCGCCTCGTGCCCACCGTCACCACGTTCCCCCTCGCGGAGGCGGCAGCCGCGCACGCCGCTCTGCGCGGACGGAAGACAGTCGGCAAGGTGGTCCTTCTGCCGTGACATCCCCATGCGGTCAGCCTTGGCTGGACTTTTCGGACACCGGTGCGGGGAACCGCCGTCCCGCTCACCTAGGCTGACCGCATGATCTACGGCCGCGAGCAGGAGGCCCAGGTCCTCGCCGAGGCGCTCCAGGCGGCGCGTTCCGGACACGGCACGGCACTGGTGCTGCGCGGCGAGGCGGGGATCGGCAAGTCCGCGCTCCTCGCCGACGTCGCCGACCGCGCCCGCGAGGACGGCGGCCTGCTGGTGCTGAGCGCCCTCGGCGTGGAGACGGAGCGGGACCTTCCCTTCGCCGGCCTGCACATGCTGCTCGCGCCGGTCGCCGACCGCATCGACGTGCTGCCGGAACGGCAGGCCGCCGTGCTGCACACGGCGCTCGGCACGGCCGACGGGCCGGTCGGCGACCGGTTCCAGACCGGCATCGCGCTGCACGCCCTGCTGAACGCGCTCGCCGCCGAACGGCCCGTGCTCTGCCTCATCGACGACGCGCACTGGATCGACGCCTCGTCCGCCGACGCCCTGCTCTTCGCGGCCCGCCGGCTGCGCGACGAAGGCACCGTCATGCTCTTCGCGGCACGGGACGGGCACGCCCCCGCCTTTCCCGCCCCGGGCATCCCCCAACTGCTCCTGCCCCGGCTGGACCGGGAGACGGCCGCCGCCCTCCTCGCCGCCCACGCCCCCGACCTGCCGCGCCAGGTGAGCGAGTTCGTGCTGCGGGAGGCGGCGGGCAATCCGCTGGCGCTGAAGGAGCTTCCCACCGCCCACCGCGAAGGCGCCCTCGAACAGTTCGGCCCCGCGATCGGCCCCGACCGGGTCCGGCACGGCTTCGCCGAACGCGTCGCCAACCTGCCGCCCAGGTCACGCGCCCTGGTCCTGCTGGCGGCCCTCGACGGCGGCGGCGACCTGCACACCCTCGTCCGGGCCGCGGCCCACCTCGGCGCGGACCTGATCGACCTGGGACCCGCCGAGTGCAGGGGCCTGCTGCTCGCCACCGACGGCCGCGTCTCCTTCCCGCACCCCCTCATCCGCTCGGCGGCCGTGCAGACGGCGTCGCTCGCCGAACGGGTGGCCGCCCACGCGGCGCTCGCCCGGTCCCTGCCCGGCACCAGCCCCGACGACTTCGTCCGCCGGGTGCTGCACCTGGCCGCCGCGACCACCGAGCCCGACGAGTCCGTCGCCCGCAAGGTCGAGGAGAGCGCCGGCTGCGGCCGCGGGCAGGCCGCTTACGGCACCGCCGCGGCGACCTACGAACGCGCCGCCCGGCTCAGTCCGGCCCCCGCCGACCGCGGCCGCAGGCTGGCCCTGGCCGCCCGCTCGGCCGCCGACGCCGGTGACACGCCGCGCGCCGCCGCCCTCGCCGAGCAGGCGGCGTCCCTCGTGGCCGACCCGGCCGTACGGGCGGGGCTCGCCCAGATCAGCGCCCTCGACCCGTACTTCCGCGGACGTCCGGACACCGCGGCCCGTCTCCTGATCGACGGGGCGACACCGGCGGCCGCGCACGCCCCGGTCAAGGCGGCCTTCATGCTGCTCGACGCCACCGGCACCGCCTGGGTCAGCGGCCGTCGCACGATCGTGCGCGCCGCCCTGGCCGCGACGGACGCTCTGCCGCTGCCCCCCGACGCCGTCGACGCCCGCGCGTTGCGCGACGCGGCCGCCGGACTCGCCCGCATCGCCCTGGGGCAGCCCGGTTTCGCCGCGCTGCACGCCCTCTACACCGGCGACGTACTGCACCGGCTCGCCCCGCTGGAACGCGCGTGCGCTCTGGAGTGGGTCATCGCGACCGGTGACCTTTCCCTCGCGGAGCACCTCCTGTCCGAGCTCGCCGACGAATACCGCGCGAACGCGACCGGCGCTCTGCCGGAAGTCCTGCGCGACCTCACGCGCGTCCGCCTGCTCCGCGGCCACCTCCACGACGCGGACGCCACGGCGCACGCCGCCGAACGCATCGCGGAGGAGACCGACCAGCCCTTCTTCGCCGCCGAGGCCCGCGACCTTCGCGCCACCATCGCCGCCTGGCAGGGCAGGCCCGTCGAGGGCACGCCGCCCGCCACCGCACGCGCCGTCCTCGCGCTGGCCCGTGGCGACCTCGACGACGCGCTGGCGCTGCTCGACGTCCTCACCCAGACCGAACTGCCCGGCATCATGACCCGCTATCTGTCCATCGACCGGGTCGAGACACTGGCCCGGCTCGGCCGCGCGGACGACGCACGCGCCGCCCTCGACGCCCTCACCCCGTGGGCCGTCGAAACCGGTCAGGACTGGGCGCGCGGCCTCCTCGCCCGCGCCGAAGCCCACCTCTCCCCCGACCCGGCGCCCCTCTGGGACGAAGCCCTCGCCCGCCTGTCCTCCTCGGACCGCCCCCTGGAGCACGCCCGTACCCTTCTCGGGCACGGCTCCTGGCTGCGCCGCACCGGCCGCCCCAGCGCCGCCCGCCCGGCCCTGCGCACCGCCGCCGAGATGCTCGCCGCCCTCGGCGCCGCACCGTGGACGGACCGCGCCCGCGCCGAACTCCGCGCCGCCGGCGACAGCGGCGCCCCCGCCTCCGCGCCCGCCCCGGCCGCCGCGGACACGACGGCCCTGTCCCCGCAGGAACGGCACGTCGTACGCCTGGCCGCGGAGGGACTGACCAACCGGCAGATCGGTGAACGCCTCTTCCTCAGCCCGCGGACCGTCGGCTACCACCTCTACAACGCCTATCCCAAGCTCGGCGTCAGCTCCCGCATCGAACTGACCCGGATCGACCTCCCCGACGGCTGACCTCCCCGCCCGCCCGCCGGCCTACCGGGATCCTCCGCCCGGTCGTCCGCCCGGTCATCCGACAGAGGCGGTCGCCGCGACGCGACGGCCAGGATCGTGGCATCACCGCACGACCCGTCTGATCCGGAGGCAGCACATGTCCCTCACCGTCGCCGTCATCGTCGGCAGCACCCGCCAGGGCCGCTTCGCCGAGACCGTCTCCACCTGGTTCACCACCCGCGCCAAGGCCCACGACGGCCTCCGCCTCGACGTCATCGACCTGCACGACGCCGGCATCCCCGACCGCCTCACCGACGACCCGCCCGCGGCCGTCCAGGCCGTCTCGCCCCGCCTCGCGGCCGCCGACGCCTTCGTGGTGATCACCCCCGAGTACAACCACAGCTATCCCGCCTCCCTCAAGGCGCTCATCGACTGGCACTTCACCGAATGGCAGGCCAAGCCCGTCGCCTTCGTCTCCTACGGCGGCATCTCCGGCGGCCTGCGCGCCGTCGAGCACCTGCGGGCCGTCTTCGCCGAACTGCACGCCGTCACCATCCGCGACGGCGTCGCCTTCCCCCACTGCTGGAGCCGGTTCGACGACACCGGATCCCCCGCCGACCCCCACGCGGACCAGGCGGTCGAGAAGACCCTGGACCAGCTCACCTGGTGGGCCCAGGCGCTCCGCGACGCCCGCGCCAGCCGCCCTTACGCCGCATGACACCGATTCCGGGGCCGCGCGAACTTCTCCGTGCCCGCAGGACATCCTGACGCCTCCACCTGGCCGCGGGTTCGGGGCGCACCGGGTCGGCTTGATCACGCGCCGGTGCGCCAACTTCGCCGAGCCGTGCCCGCATCTCACCCGGCACAGCACGATCACGAAGGATCGCGCACCGAGAACGAGAGCGGGGACTCATGCGGAAGCTCCTGATCACCGGAGTGGCGGCGGTATTGGCGCTCGGCCTGACGGCCTGCACCGGCAACGGCGACGACGGGTCCGCGTCGCCCTCGTCCTCCACGCCCTTCGACTCCGCGTCCGCGCCGAGCGACGCCTCCACCCCGGGCGAGGTCTCCACCCCGAGCGACGCCTCCACCCCGGGCGAGGTCTCCACCCCGGGCGGCCAGCAGATCACCTCGAAGTGGGGTCAGCTGCGCTACCTGGCACCGGGCAAGTTCGCCGTCGGCGACGTCGTCTTCTTCACCGCCACCGACACCGTCCTGTACGTCGCCGGAAGCACCTGCCCCGACGGCACCACCCCGCCCGACGAAAGCAAATGCTCCGTCGACGGCTTCGACGCGTGGGTGCAGGAGGCACCGCACAACGCCGTCGTGGAGTTCTCCGGCCAAGCCGCCACCCTCATCCGAGAGACCCAGTAGCGACCGGCGGACCGGATGTTCCGCCATACCGGCGAACTTTTCGGTCTCTGGTGGCTTCTCACTCGCAACGCTCGTGATCGAGAGGCTCCCGCTGTGAAGACCGCCGTCCTTCCCTCGCTCGCCGCCTTGGCCCTCGCGGCCGCGCTGATCCCCGGCTCCGTCGCGCAGGCGCGCCCGCGCCCCGCGAGGCCCGGCGACTACGACGGCGACGGGCGGCGCGACATCGCGGTGACCCTCGAACGGGCCAGGACGCACAAGTCCGCGATCCTCGTGTACTCCGGCGGCGCCAGGAAGGTCTCGCGCAGGCCCGCCGTCATCCGGAGGCCCAAGACGACGGGGCACTTCACCGCCCTGGCGACCGGCGACTTCGACGGCGACGGCTACGCGGACCTGGCCGCCCTGCTCGAACGGGAACCCGTACCGGGGGACGTCCAGGGCGGCCTGGTCGTCTACTCGGGCTCGCGCAAGGGGCTGGGCAGGACGGCCCGCACCCTGCTGTCCTGGGGCGCGGCCGGGAACGCCGCCCCCGTCGCCGCCGACCTCACCGGCGACGGCCGCGCCGACCTGGTCGCCGCCCGGCCGACCGGTCCGGACGGCGGCCACCTCGACGTGCGTCTCGGCACCGGTCGGGACTTCGGCCTGCCGCTCGCGCCGATCCCCTTCAAGGGGTCGTTCACCGTCGGCGACGTCACCGGCGACGGCCGTGCCGACGTGGTCGTCGCGTCCGGCTCCCGCACCCTCCGCGTGATCCGCGGCACCCGCGCCGGCCTCGACACCGGCCACGTCAAGACCGTCAAGACCTCCGCGTTCGGCGCGAAGGCGATCGACGCGCAGGACATGGTGGTCCAGAACCCGGTCGGCGGCGCCGCCAAGGAGCTCCTCATCCCCGACAGCGCCGCCCCGAACCTCTGGGTCGTGCCCGTCACCCGCCCCAAGGCCGCCCAGAGACTCCCGGTGCCCCTCTCCGGCCTCCTCGGCGAGGGGACCGCCCGCCCCTAGAGCGTGTCCGGTGGATCTCGGATGACGTCGCGCCGCCGGTGGACCTCGGCCTCTGCGGCCGTTGCGCTCCTCCCAGGCCGCTCGGCGAGGGGCGGCCTGGGAGGAGGCGTGGTGCCCGGGAGAGAGGGGTCGCGGGCACCACGGGGTGTGTCAGACGCCGAAGGCGGCGGGGTACTCGATGGTGCCGGTCGGGACCGGGCGGGTGGCGTCGAAGGCCATGGCCATCATGGCCTCGTCGGGCACGTCGAAGGGCGCCCGGATGCCGAAGCCGGAGGCCGGGGTGAAGCCGAACCGCGGGTAGTAGTCGGCGTGGCCCAGGACGAGGACCAGGTTCTCGCCCATGGCGCGGGCGACGTCCAGGGCGGCGCGGATCGCGGCGGAGCCGGCGCCGGTGCGCTGGGCCGAAGGCGGCACCGCGCACGGGGCCAGGGCCAGGGCGGGCGCGCCGTCGACGTGGCAGCGGGTGATCAGCGCGTACCCGGTCGGGGTGCCGTCGGGGTCGGCGGCGACCATGGACAGTCCGTCGATCCACGCCTGCGGGTCGGCGCGCAGGGCGTCGACGAGGTCGGCTTCCAGCGCGGTGGGGAAGGCGGCGAGGAGGATGTCGCGGATGGCGGGGATGTCCTCGGCGGTCTCGGGGCGGATGGTCCAGGTGGTCATGGTGGTCTCGTTCTCGTTCTCGTTCTCGTTGGAGTCGATGGTGTCGTCGTGAAGGTGGAGGAGGTAGGCGGCGTAGTCGTAGTCGCCGCCGTGCTCCCGCCGCATGGCGATCTCCGCCTGGAGCGCGGCGAGCGCCTCCGTCATGCCGGGCCGCCGCGGATCCATCCGGGCGATTCGCTGGCTGAGCGGGGTGTAGTACTCGTCCCACCAGTCGCTTTCCGGCAGCGGCCAGTGCTCGCGGAGGCGGTAGCCGGCGGCCTGCGCGACCTCGGTGTTCTCGGCGAGGGTGCGCAGGGGATAGACCGCGTCCCAGTACGCGCGGGCGGGTGCGGCCGGGTCGGCCGCGGTCCATTCGATCTCGGTGACGACGATGACGCCGCCGGGGGCGAGCAGGCGGCGCCAGGCGCGCAGAGCGTGCTCGAAGCCGACCGTGTAGATCGAGCCTTCGGCCCAGATCACATCGAAGCCGTGGTCGGGGACCGGAAGCCGGTCCATCGAGCAGTTGACGACCGTGACCTGGTCGGCCAGGCCCCGGCGCGCGGCCTCGGCCGCGAGGCCGTCCAGGAACGGCTGGTGCAGGTCGACCGCGGTCACGTGCGCGCCGGCCTCTTCGGCCAGCAGCAGCGTGGCGCGGCCGGGGCCGCAGCCCGCGTCCAGCACCCGCGGGTGCTCGGGCAGCGGCCCGGCCGCTTCCAGCAGGCGGCGCGTGGTGGCGTCCGAGCCGGGCCCCTGCCGGGGCAGGTCGTGGTGCAGCGTGAAGAGCGCCTGCGTCACCGGGTCGACGCTGAGGGCGTGGTCGGAGGTGTCGGTCACTGCTGGCGCTCCCGGAACTGGTAGGTGGCGCGCAGGTGCCGCGTGATCCCCTTCTTGGTGGCCTCGCGGTCGGCGCGCAACCGCGCGTCGGTGCGGGAGGCGGCGTAGTCGTTCTCCCTCAGCAGCCGCTGGTAGCTGTCCAGACGGCGCTGGGAGATCTCGCCGTCCGCCACGGCGGCCAGGACCGCGCAGCCCGGTTCGCTCACATGCGCGCAGTCCGTGAAACGGCAGTCCTTCGCGAAGTACTCGATCTCGGCGAAGGTCTGCTCCAGCCCTTCCCCGGCGTCGTGCAGGCCGATCGCGCGCAGCCCGGGGGTGTCCAGCAGGACGCCGCCGCCGGGCAGCGGGAGCAGCTCCCGCCACGCGGTGGTGTGCCGGCCCTTGCCGTCCGCCTCGCGCACGGCGCCGGTGGCCAGCCGCTCCTCGCCCAGCAGCCGGTTGCCCAGGGTGGACTTGCCCGCCCCGGAGGGCCCGAGCAGCACGACGGTGCCGGTCAGCACGGCGGTCAGGATGTCCAGGCCCTCCCCGGTCACGGCGCTGGTGACCAGCACGTCCACCCCGGGGGCCACCTCGGACACCTCGTGTGCGGCCGACTGCGGGTCGGCGCACGCGTCGGCCTTGGTGAGCACCACGCACGGCCGGGCGCCGCTCTCCCAGGACAGGGCGAGCATGCGTTCGGTCCTGCCGTGGTTGAGCGGGGCGGCCAGCGACACCGTCACCACCACCGTGTCGACGTTGGCGGCCAGGACCTGGCCGTGCGAGTTACGCGAAGCAGACGAACGCACCAGCGCGGTGCGCCGCTCCAGTACCGCGTCCAGCACCGGTCCACGGCCGTCGACGGCAGGGCGCAGGGCCGCCCAGTCGCCGGTGCACGGCGCCTTCGACGGATCGCCCTGGCCGATGTTGCCGGGGATCTGCGCACGGACGATTCCGGCGTCCGTGATCGCTTCACACGAGCCGCGTTCGGCTCGAACGATGCGCGCCGGGATCAGCCCGGCGGCGTGATGGGGCGCGAAGGCGCGCTCGCACGCCTCGTCCCAGCCGTAGTCCGCCAGGGAATACGGATGATCATGATGAGAGAAAGGTCGAGACAACGTAGAGACCCTTGAACAGGGGTCCCGATCAGCACGGATTGCTGCCTCCCGTGAGCCGTCAGGGCTCCAACGGGGGCATCAGTGTCAGGTCAGACCGGAACCCGGGACGTGAGGATGGTCCGGTGGGCGCTGCACACGGCAGCCGCCTTTGCGGCGTTCATCAACTCACCTCCCCTTTCTGTCCCGTAGCCGACCCGGTTGTCACTACGCTGCCGACTTTAACACATTCCCCTTCCACACAGTGAGATTTTCCCTCACGTGACGACGGCGACCCCGGCCTGGAGCCCGGCCCCTCGCCGACGCCCGGGACGTACGTCGACGAGGGCGGGTGTCACCGGGACAGGAAGTCCAGGAGGTCTGCATTGAACTTCTCCTTGTCGCCGGGGACCATGGCGATTCCGTGGGAGCCGCCCTCGTAGACCTTCAGAGTGGCATCGGCGATGATCTCCGCGGACCGGCGGGCGGTGGCGTCGATGGGGACGACCTGGTCGTCGTCGCCGTGGACGATGAGGGTGGGGATGTCGAACTTCTTCAGGTCCTGGGTGAAGTCGGTGTAGGCGAAGGCGTCGACGCATGCGACGCCGGCCTCGATGGACTCCTGCATGGCCATGAACCAGAAGGCGTCCTTGTTGCCCTGGGTGACCTTGTCGCCGGACCGGTTCGCCGAGAAGAAACCGACCGCGGTGTCCTGCCAGAACTGGGAGCGCTCGCCCAGGATGCCGTTCTTGATGTCCTGGAACACCTTGTCCGGCACGCCTTCGGGGTTGTCGGCGCTCTCGGCCATGAGCGGCGGGATGGCCGACAGCAGCACCGCCGACCGCAGCCGCGAGGTGCCGTGGCGTCCGATGTAGCGGGCGAGTTCGCCGCCGCCCATGGAGTGCGCGACGAGGGTGACGTCGCGCAGGTTGAGGTGGTTGATGAGATCGTTGAGGTCGTCGGCGAAGGTGTCGAAGTCGTAGCCGCCCCAGGGCTGCTCGGAGCGGCCGTGGCCGCGGCGGCTGTGGGCGATGCCGCGGTACCCCTGGTCGGCGACGGCCTTGAGCTGGTCCTGCCAGGCGTCGCAGTTCAGCGGCCAGCCGTGGATGAACAGGACCGGCCTGCCCTGCCCCCAGTCCCTGTAGTGGATCTCGACGCCATCGCGCGTGGTGAAGAAGGGCATTGCGGAGCTCCTCGTATCGACGGTGAACCTGACCGGGACGGTCCGAAGCGCCAGAACCCCGGGGCGGCGCGCACCGGGCCGGCCTCCACGACCGCAGTGCTGATCCCCGCTCCCGACCCAAGCCCACCCCGAACCCGGGCAAAGGCCCCAGCAGTACCGCCGCGGCCTCTTTTCGTCCGGGGCTTCGCAAGTTTCCAGAGTCGACTGATTTGTCCGTTAAGCTACGGCCCCGGACTGGAATGATCATCGGTTTCCCCCCGTGTCCCGGAGCGCCGTACACCGGCCGGGCGGACGGCGGCAGCCCGTCCCGCGCGCCGCCGGACCGCCTGTCAGACGGCTTGGACGCCTGTAAGAAAGGGCTTTGGACGGCCTGACAACACCGATTTCTTGTGGACACGGGCGCCGAACCCCGAGCGTTGGACTCGTCCCCGGAACCGCCGCTCGGCGCCTGACCCCAGGAGAAACGATGAAGCCGATCTCATGCGCCGTCGCCCTCACGGCGGCCGCCCTGCTCGCCTCCCTGACGGGAGCGGCCGGGACGCCGGCGGCGGAGGCGGCCGACGCCAGGAAGGCGCTGCCGAGCGTGAACATGGAGGCGGTTCTCAAGGCGGCGCAGATCGACCCGCGGCGGCCCGACGACAAGCTGACCCCGGGAGCCAAGGCGAGCGTGCTCCTGGTCGAGAAGGCGCTGCGCGACCGGCGCCTGCTCGCCGCCAAGTGGGTGGACGGCTACTTCGGCACCACGACGATCGCCGCCTACAAGAAGTACCAGAAGTCGCTCGGCTTCACCGGTCTCGACGCCAACGGCCTGCCGGGCAAGGCGTCCCTCACCAAGCTCGGAGCCGGGCGCTTCAAGGTCACCCACGCCGTCACCCCGGGCGCCAGGGCGTCCAGCGGCGGCGCCATCGTCAACACCCGCACGAAGAACATGCTGGCCGAGGCCAAGCGGCTGTTCGGCCGCAAGCTCGTGCTCGACCAGGGTTCGTACAACCCCGGCGGCGACCCCACCTCCGCCGGCACCCACGATGGCGGCGGCGCCCTCGACATCTCGGTGAAGGGGATGAGCGCCGCCACCCGCACCGCGGCCGTCCGCGCGCTGCGCCGCGTCGGTTTCGCGGCGTGGGTGCGCAGCCCCCGGCAGGGCGACTGGCCGTGGCACATCCACGCCGTCGCCATCAGCGACCCCGATCTGGCCACCCAGGCCCAGAACCAGGTCGGCGACTACTACCTCGGCCGGAACGGACTGGCCGACCGCCGCCCCGACGACGGCCCCAAGGTCACCATCCGCACCTGGGAGGAGTATCAGCGCCGCTGAACTCCAGCCCCCTTGATCCCAGGTTCCTCAGACGCAAGGAGAACATCATGAGCAAGCTCGGCAAGTCCCTCGCCGTGGTGACCGCCGCGATGGCGGTCGGTGGCACGGTCGTCGCCACCGCGGTGCCCGCCTCGGCGGCGGCCCGCAACGGCAAGTGCGAGACCGGTGAGTTCTGCTACTACTTCAACAGCAACCACAAGGGGTCGGTCTCCGACTTCACCAGCTCCGTCGCCAACTACGCCACCAAGCAGCCCGAGTGCTACGACTTCAAGGGCGCCGGCGCCGGCAAGGGCAAGTGCATCAAGAACGAGGCCGCCGCGGCCTGGAACCGCAGCAGCAAGACCGTCCGCGTCTACTTCAACAGCAACTACAGCGGCAGGTACCAGGACTTCAAGCCCGGCGCCAAGGTCAACCTCAGCCCCGCCCTGAAGAACCAGAACGCCTCGCACCAGTTCAACCCGTCGGCCCCGCCGAAGGGCAAGACCAACCTGTCGTACGCGCTGTACAAGACCGGCGGCGGCTGGATCAGCTGCCGCTTCGACGGCTACACCACCACCAAGGGCCGGCACGAGGGCATCGACCTCATCCGCCGGGTGGGCGCGAACGTCTACTCCCTGACGAGCGGCAAGATCATCTCCGTCGCGCGCGGCTACAACGGCGGGTCGGGGCTCTCCACGATCGCCATCTACAACGCCTCGCTGAACAAGACGGTGATCTACCTGCACTCCGCGCCGAAGTCCTCCCTGCGCGTGGGCCAGAACATCAAGCGCGGCCAGCTCATCGCCACCGAGGCCTGGCGCGGGGTGTCGTCCAGCGGCGCCGCGCACACCCACGTCGAGGTGCGCCCCGGCAAGCAGCCGCGCGCGTCCAAGAGCGTCAACGACCCGGTCCTGAACAACCCGAACCCGAACTCGTTCTGGGTCTCCCAGGGCTACAACGTCAAGTAACGCATCGCGGCCTCTGAGAAGAGAAGACGACTGTGTCCAGAAGAGCTGTACGGATGATCTCCCGGCTCGCCGCAGCGTCCGCCGCGCTGGCGGTCGGCGGGGTGGTGCTCGCCGCCCCGTCGCCCGCCTCGGCGGCGGGCCGCGACGGCGTCTGCCAGACCGGTGAGTTCTGCTACTACTTCAACAGCAACCACAAGGGGTCGGTCTCCGACTTCACCAAGTCCGTCGCCAACTACGCCACCAAGCAGCCCGAGTGCTACGACTTCAAGGGCGCCGGCGCCGGCAAGGGCAAGTGCATCAAGAACGAGGCCGCCGCGGCCTGGAACCGCAGCAGCAAGACCGTCCGCGTCTACTTCAACAGCAACTACAGCGGCAGGTACCAGGACTTCAAGCCCGGCGCCAAGGTCAACCTCAGCGCCGCCCTGAAGAACCAGAACGCCTCGCACAAGTTCATGAGCTCCGGTTCCCCCTCCCCCGGGCCGACCGGCTGCAAGACCGACGCCACGCACAGCAAGCCGCCCACGACGATCCTCGTGTACCGCAAGAAGCTCAACCGCGTGGACCGCGTGAACTTCAAGCAGTACGTCAAGGACGTCCTGCCCAACGAGTGGTACGCGAGCTGGCCGAAGGAATCCCTGCGGGCCGGTGCCATCGCCGCCAAGAACCACGGCTGGTGGTGGGCGCTGCACTCCACCCGCAAGGAGAACGGCATGTGCTTCGACGTCTACGACAGCACGTACAGCCAGGTGTACAAGCCCGGCTCCGCGAAGTCCGCGACGAGCGCCGCGGTGAACGCGACGTGGGGCACCCGGCTGACCAAGGGCGGGAAGATCTTCCAGGCCCAGTACTGCCAGAACACGACGGCGTGCCGGACGTGGTGGCGCAACGGCGAGTGGATGTCCCAGGAGGGCTCCCGCGACCTGGCCCGCAAGGGCTGGAGCCACACCAAGATCCTCAACTACTACTACAAGGGCATCTCCATCAGGAAGTGACCTGCTGAGGACCGCCTGACGCCCCGCCGTGCCCCGCACGGCGGGGCGTCAGCGTTCGGCGACGATGATCTGGAAGTTGATCGGCCGGTTGCCGGGGAACGCGATGCCCCCCGAGGCGTCGACCATCTTGAACCGCACGTAGCAGAAGCCCGGCTTCCGCGGCGTGGTGACCTCGACCCGGACCTCGACCGCCTCGCCGGGCGGCGTGTTCTCGATCGGCACGTGGGAGATCGTCTGGCACTGGTCGGCCTGCTGCGGGAAGTCGAGGAGGCGCAGCGAGTACCCCTTCCACGGCACGGTCCCGACGTTCTTGAGCCGCCACGCCTTCGTCACGGTCGCGCCGGTGCCGACGCGCGTGCAGTCGGGCAGCGTGACGTCCCCGAGGAACGCGGCCGCGTCGCCTTCGTGCGCCGGCGGGGCCGCAGCCGGGTTGGTCGGCCGCACCGGGCAGTCGCCCGGGGTCAGCGCGGCGGTCGACGGGCCGCCGGCCGGGTCGCGCTCGTCCGGTCCGGTCCCGCGGTCGGCGATGATCCCCGCGACCGCCCCCGCCCCGACGGCCTTCACGGCGAGCGCGGCCACGACCGGCCGGGCCAGCCGGAAGCGCCTGCGCCTCCCCGGCGCGGGGGCCGGCTGGACGTCGTCCGCGGCCTCGACGGGCGGCGGGGGCGCGGACACCAGGGTCTCGCCGTTCGGCCGAGGCGCCTGCGCGCTCAGAGCGAGGTGCACCGTATGACGTTCCGCGGCATGAGCCTCCGCGGCGCCTGCCGCGGAGGCCGCGGGCCCTTCGGACGGAGGATCCGCCGGGGCGTCCGCGCGATCCGCCGGGGCGTCCGCGCGGGCCGTCGGAGCGTCCGCGCGGGCCGTGGGGGCGTCCGCGCGGGCCGCGGGGAGTCCTGCGCCCGCCGATCTGACCGTCCGGTTCGCCTTCTCCCAGCGTTCGCGGTAGGTGTCCGGGTCCGCGCCGCACACCTTGACGAACTCGACGGTCGTCTCCCAGCTCGGGAGCCGGTTGCCCTTGGTGGCCTCGTGCAGGGTCGTATGGGAGATCGCCCCCGACCGGCCGGACATCTCCCGAAAAGAAGGGTCGCCGACTGATTTGCGCAGTTCCCGGAGGACCTCCGCGAAGTCCTCGATCGCTTCCGCCCGCGCACGCCTGTCGTCCACCGGGCGAAGCTAACAGCACCCGCAGCCCTCCCTCAACCCAAACCGATATAAGCGCACAAAGCCGGGCGAGTCAGCATTAAGAGGACGTGTCTCACCCCTCGGAAGGCGCCGCTCACGGAAAACACGCCAGCGCGTCATCGCCTTCTCAGGAAGCCCGGCGAGACTTCCCATGACACCGACTCCTCTTGCGAAGGGCTGCTCCATGAACGACCACGATCGCGGTCTGGCGTTCGACCTGTCCTCCCTCATGGGCCGCCGGGGCGTGCTCGGCCTGCTCGGCGGGACCGCCCTGGCCGGGCTGGTCGGCTGCTCCGGGGAGGAGGCCGCCACCGGCACCCGGACCCCGCCGGGGAACGGGACGGCGCCTCCGCCGGACCGGGCCGGGGGCGGGACGACCCCGGAAGGCGAGATCCCCGACGAGACCGCGGGCCCGTACCCGGGTGACGGGTCGAACGGCCCCGACGTCCTCACGCGGTCCGGCATCGTGCGGAGCGACATCCGGTCCAGCTTCGGCGGCGCGAGCGGCACGGCCGAGGGCGTGCCGCTGACCGTCGAGCTGACCCTGACCGACGACGGCTCGCCGCTCGCCGGCGCGGCCGTCTACCTGTGGCACTGCGACCGGGACGGCAACTACTCGCTCTACTCCGAGGGCGTCACCGGCGAGAACTACCTGCGCGGCGTGCAGAAGGCCGACAAGAAGGGGAAGGTGAAGTTCACCAGCATCTTCCCCGCCTGCTACACGGGCCGCTGGCCGCACATCCACTTCGAGGTCTACGCCTCGCTCAAGGCCGCGACGACCGCGGGGACCCCGACCAAGACGACCCAGCTCGCCTTCCCCAAGGACGTCTGCGAAGCCGTCTACGCCGCGGACGGCTACTCCCAGAGCGTCAGGAACCTCTCCGGGCTCTCCTTGGAGACCGACAACGTCTTCTCCGACGGGCACGACCTTCAGCTCGCGACCGTCACCGGTTCGGTCTCCCGGGGCTACGAAGCCGCCCTCGACGTCCCGCTGTGACCCTCGCGCCCGGCGGCGGGCAAGCCCGGGGCGGCGCGAGGTGAAGCCTTCCCCGGCCGGGTGTAGACGGGGACAATTCGGGCAGACCAAGGGGTCATAGGTCAGATTCAAGGGGGAATATGACATGACCGAAAAGGAAGCTTCCGACCGCGGCGAGGCCGCCGAGCGGAGCCGGCGGGCGCATCAGGGGGAGGAGCGCCAGGGCAAGAGCCGGCTCGTCCCGGAGGGGGACGACCCGGCCGACCGCGGTCCCGGCGCGCACTCGGGCCTGGAGGAGCGTCCCCGCCCCCGGGTGATCCCCGGCACCGGCGGCGCCGCCGAAGGGTACGCCGCCGAGGCGCCCGGACCGGAGGGCGGCACCCGCCAGGGCGACCCCCTGAAGGG
Source organism: Actinocorallia libanotica (assembly GCF_039525175.1). Classification (NCBI taxonomy): domain Bacteria; kingdom Bacillati; phylum Actinomycetota; class Actinomycetes; order Streptosporangiales; family Thermomonosporaceae; genus Actinocorallia; species Actinocorallia libanotica. The sequence goes on along the minus strand of NZ_BAAAHH010000025.1, from coordinate 118,064 downwards.
CCGGGAGGCGGACGAGGAACCGCCGCCGCGCTAGAGACCGGTCGCGTCGGGACCGGTGGGATCACCCCGTCGAAGGCCCGGACCTCGAGGTCCGGGACCCCAGGTCCCGCGCCCTTCTCGCGTCCGCGGCGTCCGCGGCGTCCGCCGCGTGGCCGAAGCTCTGCGTCTGCGGCATCCGCCGGGTCAGATACCGCCCTTGAAGGTGTCGCAGCGGTCGGGGTCGCCGGAGGAGTAGCCCGTGGTCAGCCAGTCGGCGCGCTGGGCGGAGGTGCCGTGCGTGAACGAGTCGGGCTGCACGTGCCCCCGGCTGCGCTCCTGGATGCGGTCGTCCCCGACGGCCTCGGCCGCGCTCAGCGCCTGGTCGAGGTCGGTCCGGGTGACCTTCGCCAGGTATCCCGTCTGCACCGCGTTGTGCATCCAGACACCCGCGTAACAGTCCGCCTGCAGCTCCAGGCGGACCGAGGCGCTGGAGGCGCCCGTGGCGCCCTGGTCGACCCGCTTCGTCACCCCGAGCAGGTTCTGCACGTGGTGCCCGTACTCGTGGCCGATCACGTAGGCCTGGGCGGCGTCCCCGCCCTGCGCCCCGTACCGGGTCTTCAGATCGTCGAAGAAGGTGAGGTCCAGGTACACCTTCTGGTCCGCGGGGCAGTAGAACGGCCCCACGTCCTTGGTCGCATACCCGCAGGCCGTCTGCGTGGCGCCCTCGAAGATCTGCGTCCTGGCCTGGTCATAGGTCAGACCACTCGCGGCGAACTCCTTCTTCCAGTAGCCCTGGACGCTGTTCACCACTCCCACGACGAGGCAGTCACCGCCCCGCTCGGCGTCCGCGCCCGTGAGGCACTTCTCCTGGAGCTCGCCCGCCCCCCGGACCTCCTGCCCGTTCTGGCCGGTCCCGTCCTGGCCGCCGCCGAACGGGTCGACGCCGAAGAAGAGCGCCGCGAGCAGACCGAGGATGCCGAGAACGCCGCCTCCGGCGGCGACGCCGCGGCCCCGGCCGCCGCCTCCGGTCTCCACCTGCGACGGATCGAGCCGAACATCATCATTGAAGTCCATGAATCTTTCGATAGCCGGGAAATTGACGCGACAAACTAGACAAAAGATGTGAGATATCTCGAAAAGTTTTCATCGGACCCGGCCGGAACCCTCGGGACCCCGGCCGGGTCCGCCGGCTCAGGGCGTGCTCAGCGCCTCGGTCGGGGCCATCCGGGCGGCGCGCGTCGCCGGGTAGAGCCCGGCCAGCGCGCCGATCACCAGTGTCGCGCCGAGCGCCGCGGCGGGCGTCCACACCGGGATCGCGACCGGCCAGCCGCGCGACACCGCGTACAGCGCCGTGATCGCCGTGGAGAGCAGCACCCCGCCGAGGCCGCCGAGCGCCGACAGCAGCAGCGACTCGGTGAGGAACTGCAGCAGCACGTGCCGCCGGGTCGCGCCGAGCGACCGGCGCAACCCGATCTCGGCGCGGCGCTCCAGCACCGAGATGATCATCGTGTTGGCCACGCCGACGCCGCCGACCAGCAGCGCCACCGCGCCGAGCCCCAGCAGCAGGCCGGTGAAGGCGCGGTCGGCGGCCTCGCGCGCGGCCAGCGCGTCCGACGGCCGGGAGACCTCCACCTCGCTCGGCGCCTCCGGGTTCGCGGTGGCCGCCAGGACGCCCCGCACGGCCTCGACCCGGTCGTCCTCCGAACGGGTGTAGACCGTCGTCGGGCGCCCTTCGAAACCCAGGAGCTCCTGCGCGGCGGGCCAGCCGACGAGGACCGCGGTGTCCAGCTCGGGCGCGAGCGGGACCGGTTCCAGCACGCCGACCACGGTGAACCACACGCCGCCGACCAGGATCCGCGAGCCGGGCGAGCCGACACCGAGGCGGTCGGCCGTCTCGGCGCCCAGGACGGCGGTCGGGTGGCGCGCGGTCGCGGCGTTCAGCCACGTCCCGGAGGCGGTCTCGGCGGCGACGGTGCCGAGCAGGTCGAGCTGCGCCGCGTGGACGGAGAGGCCGCCGCTCTCGCCCTCCGGGATCCGGTCGGACCGGTAGGCCTTCGCGCCGGAGACCGCGCCGGTCGCCGCGACCCGCTCCACCGGGCCGATCCGGGAGATCATCGCGACCGCCTCGGCCGGGAGCTCCGCGTCCTCGCCGAACATCGTCCGGCCGGGCGCGACCGTCAGCAGGTCGGTGCCGAGCGCGGCGAGCTCGCGGTCCACCTCGGCGCGGCTGGACGCCGAGATGCCCAGCACCGAGACCATCGCGGCGATGCCGATCGCGATGCCGAGCGCCGACAGGAACGCCCGCGCCCTGCGGGCGCGCAGACCGGACGCGCCGGTGCGCAGGACGTCGCGGGGAAGGAGCCGGGACGGCTCGGGCCGGGTCACCCGCTCACCCGTCCGTCGCGCATGCCGACGCGCCGGGGCAGCCCGTCGGCGATCTCGCGGTCGTGGGTGATGATCACGACCGTCGTCCCGGCGGCGTGCAGCTCACGCAGCAGCGCCATGACGCCCGCGCCGGACACGGAGTCGAGGTTCCCGGTCGGCTCGTCCGCCAGGAGCAGCGCGGGCTCGCCGACGACCGCGCGGGCGATCGCGACGCGCTGGCGCTCACCGCCCGACATCTCCGAAGGCCGGTGCCGGGCTCTCGCCCCGAGGCCGACCCTCGCCAGTGCCTTCTCCGCCCGCTCCAGGCGTTCCCGCAGGGGCGTGCCGGTGTAGAGCAGACCGTCGGCGACGTTGTCCAGAGCGGTGCGCCCGGCGGTGAGGTGGAACTGCTGGAAGACGAAGCCGATGCGGTGCGCGCGCAGCGCCGACAGGCGGCCGTCCGACAACGCGGACACCTCCTCTCCCGCTATGCGGACCCTCCCCCGGGACGGCCTGTCGAGCGTGCCCATCAGGTTGAGCATCGTGGACTTCCCCGAACCCGACGGGCCGACGATCCCCACGAGCTCCCCCTGACCGATCGTCAGCGACACGTCGGCGACGGCCGCCACACCGCCGGCGTAGAGCTTGCTGACATCGTGGAGCTCCACGACCGGTTCGGCGCTCACGACGGCACCCCCACCCGGTCTCCTTCGGCCAGCTCGGCGGAGGTGACCTCCACGAGTCCTCCGGCGAACAGCCCCGTCTCGACGGGGACGATCCGGGCAGCCCCGTTCTCGACGACCTCGACCCCGTAGCCGCCTTCGGCGAGGGCGAGGAGCGCCCCCACCGGGACGGCCAGGACGTCCTTCCGCACCTTCGCGGTGAAGGCCACCGAGACGGACGCCTCGTCGAGGGAGCCGACGTCCTTGGGCTCGTCCAGCGAGATGGTGACCTCGATCTCCGTCTCGGGGTCGGAGCGCTCGTCCTCCGCGGGGGCCACCACCGTCTCGACGTCGGTGATCCTCCCCGTCGTCGTCTTGTCGTCCGGGAGGGTGATGCCGACCTCGGCTCCCTTCTTCGCGAGGCGCCGGTCGTCCACCGGGAGGGTGACGGTGACGGCGCGTTCCCGGCCCGTCAGGGCGAGGATCTCCGCGCCGGGCCGGACGGCGTCGCCCTTGGCGGCCCGGAGGGAGCGGACCCGGGAGGCTCCGTCGGCGTAGCGGACGCGGGCCGGCTCGACCGTCCCCGTCTCGTCGAGGCCGAGGTCGTCCTGCCATGCGCGGACGGCGGTGGCCGTCGCCGAGGTGTACTCGCGGTCCACGGTGAAGCCCCGGTAGCCCAGGGCCCACAGGTTCCGCTCGAACTGGAGCACGTCGCGGCCGGAGGCACCGGACGAGAGCACCCGGTAGGCGGGCAGGCCGCCGTACAGCAGGACCACGGGCGTGTCGTCGATCCGGTACAGGGTCCCGCCCCTGCGCACGGTCGTCCCGGCCTCGGCGACCCCGGTCAGGGTGCCCGCGAGGCCCGTCGCGACGGTGGTGTCGGCGCCGTGGCCGAGCGTTCCGGTCTCGCTCTGGGTGTCCCGGAGCGTCTGGCGGAGCACCTCGGCCGTGTCCGGCGGGAGCGCCGCGGCCTCGGCCAGCACGTCTTCCCCGCCGCGCGATCCGATCGCCGCGGACGCCGCCACCGCCCCTGTCACGACGACCGCCGCGGCCGTCAGGGCCAGCCGCCGCCTCACCGCTTCTCCACGTCGGTGACGCCCCCGGCCGCCTGGCACTTCTCCTGGGCGGCCTGGAACGCCGGGTCCGAGAAGTCGATGCCGCTGTCGTGGTCGAGCCGCATGCCGCCGTCCGGGGAGGGGTCGGGGAACGTGGGGTACCCGTTCTCGCGCATGCAACGGGACATTGCGAGCATCGCCTTCCGGCCCTCCGGGTTGGCCTTCGCCAGCTCACCGCCGTTCGGCATGAGCGGACGGCACTTCTTCTCGGCCGCTTCGACCGTGGACTTGTCCACACCCTCCGGGACCGAGAGCTGGACCTTGGCCCTGCCGCCGGCGTCGACCTCCGGATCCTCCATGGGGATGCCGTTCTCGCGCATGCAGGCGGCGTACTTGACGAACGACCCTTCGGCGCCCGGCGACGCCGAAGCCGACACCGTCGGGTCACCGCCGGCGGACGCGATCTCGGTGCCGGCATCGGAGCCGCCGCAGGCGGCGGCGCCGAACAGCAGGATGCCCGCCGCCAGACCCATCATCAGACGCATCTTTCGCCTTCCCGGCCGGGGCGTTCCCGGCCTTCCGCCGAGCAGTAGACCGAAACGCGCGTTTCCCGGCGGTTTCCGGCTTCCTTAACGCCGGGGAAACGCCCGCACCGGTATCGATGTGGCGCATGCGGATCCTGGTGGTGGAGGACGAACCCCTGCTCGCGGAAGCCGTCGCGGAGTGGCTGCGCGGCGACGCTCACGCCGTGGACGTGGCGGGCGACGGCGGCGCGGCGCTGGAGCGGATCGGGGTGCACGACTACGACGTCGTCGTCCTGGACCGCGACCTGCCGGTCGTGCACGGCGACGACGTGTGCCGCGAGCTCGCGCCGCGCCCGGCGCGGGTGCTGATGCTGACGGCGGCCGGCGACGTGGCGTCCCGGGTGTCGGGACTGGCGCTCGGCGCCGACGACTACCTGCCCAAGCCGTTCGCGTTCGCGGAGCTGGCCGCGCGCGTCACGGCACTCGGAAGGCGGACCGGAACGGACATCCCGCCCGTGCTGGAGCGGGCCGGGATACGGCTGGATCCGCACCGGCGCGAGGTGTTCCGCGACGGACGGTACGTCGCGCTCTCCCGGAAGGAGTTCGCGGTGCTCGCCGAGCTGCTGCGGGCGGACGGCGTGGCCGTCTCGGCGGAACGGCTGCTGGAGAAGGCGTGGGACGAGCACGCGGACCCGTTCACGGGCGCGGTCCGCGTCGCCGTCCTGAAACTGCGCCGCAAGCTGGGCGAACCCGGCGTCATCGTCACCGAGCCGGGAACGGGGTACCGGATCCCGTGAGGGCGCGGATGACGATCAGGACGCGGCTGACCGCCACCTTCACCGCGCTGTTCCTGCTCGCCGGGATGGTCCTGCTCGGCGTCACCTATCTGCTGGTGTCGGCGAAGGTGCCCACAGGGGCGCAGATCTTCAAGAAGGAGATCCTGGGGCCGGACGGCGCCGGCGGATTCTCACCGGAGTCCGTGCCCAGGACCGACGTGGTCCGCATCAAGGCGGCCCAGGAGGACGTGCTCGGCTCGATCCTCACCCAGGGCGCGATCGGGCTCGTCGTCGTCGGGGCGGTGGCCGCGGCCCTCGGCTGGCTGATCGCCGGCCGCCTGCTCCAGCCGCTGCAGCGGATGACCGAGACGGCGCGCCGCATCGCCGACGCGCCCGCCGCCGGCCGCGGCCTGCACGAGCGGATCGGGCTGCCGGGGCCGCGCGACGAGGTCAAGGAGCTGGCCGACACGTTCGACCTCATGCTGGCGCGGCTCGACGCCTCCTTCGACGGGCAGCGCCGCTTCATCGCCGACGCCTCGCACGAGCTGCGCACCCCGCTCACGCTCAACCGGGCGCTGCTGGAGGTCGCGCTGCGCCGGGCGGACGCGCCGCCCGAGGTCCGGCAGCTCGGCGAGACGCTCCTGGAGATCAACGACCGGCATGAGCGCCTGGTCGAAGGGCTGCTCATGCTCGCCCGGTCCGACGCGGAGATGGCCGACCGGGCCTATCTCGACCTCGCCGATCTCGCCGAGCACGTGGCGAAGGAGCTGGACCACGAAGGCGTCGAGGTCGTCGCGGAGCTGCTCGAAGCGCCCATGATGGGAGACGCGACGCTCATCGAAAGGCTGGTGCGCAACCTGCTGGAGAACGCCGTCCGGCACAACGTCCCCGAAGGCGGCTGGGTGCGGATCGGCACCGCCGCCGGCCCCGACGGAGCCGCCGTCCTGACCATCGCCAACAGCGGCCCCCCGATCTCCCCCTACGAGATCCCCGCCCTGTTCACCCCCTTCCACCGGGGGAACCGGAGCAGACTGCACTCACCGGGTGCCGGCCTGGGCCTCCCGATCGTGCGATCCATCGCGACCGCCCACTCCGCCGTCCTCCGAACGGACGCGCCTCCATCCGGCGGCCTGACCCACACGCTGACGTTCCCACCCGTACCGGAGGAGCTGCGGACGCCGGGCGAAGAGGACGGTGTGCTCGTACAGGCGGGAGTACCGACCCGGTAGAAAAAGCTCCGGCCGGGCGCCCAAGGGCGCCCGGCCGGTGTCATGCGGGACTCCTACTGATCGCGGTGCCGGAACTTCCGGGGCTTCGCGACCCGCCGCGGAGGCTCGACGCGGTCGTACGGACGACCGGCCTGACCGCAGTGACGCGGGTGCTTCTTGTGGTCACCGCACGGCTTGGGGCGGTGGCACGGCTGAGGACGGCAGCACGGCTTGGGGCAGCAGCACGGCCCGGGCCGGTGGTGCTTGCACTTCGGGTGCACTTCCACGCAGGTCCTGGCGGCGGGCGTCCCGTCCGAGGAGGAGACCCTGTTGCAGAGTTTGACGGGCCTCTTCAGATGGGGGCGCACGGTCACCGAGTACTCGACGACCACCGACTCGCCCGCGGGGAGCGGCCCGCTCCACGACAGGATCGGGGCGTCGTAGGAGACGGTTCCCCAAGGCATCGCCGTGGCATCGTTGTTGTAGGAAGCACCTCGCAGGACGTCCCTGAGGTCGTCGGAGAACCCTGCCGGGTTGGCTTCGGTGAAGTCTCCGTCGCCGACGTTCGTCGCCACCACCGTGTAGGTGACGGTCCCTCCCGGCTTCACATGGTCGGGATCGGCATGCTTGGTGATCTTCAATGCCGGATCGCTGTCCTCATCGCATTCGACCGTGTTGGTGAACCGGAAGACGTCGCTCTGGGTCCGCACCTGCGTGGTGTAGGGAAGCGAGTGGCCGACGGTCTCACCGTTGATCCGCGTCACTTCCCGGGACGTCAGCGCGCATCCGGCCGGGACCTCCACCTCTTCGTTCAAGGTGATGTCATCACCCACCGTGTAGCCCTCGCGCGGCTCCCCGAAGGGCTGTTCGGACGCGGGCAGGTCTCCGGGTCCGGTGAGCGTGGCCTCCGCGGAGAAGCCATCGGGCTGCCTCCCGTCGCGATAGGCGGTGCCGTCGATCACCCAGGTCTTCCTCAGGGTGACCGAGGCGGTCCCCGACGGGCGGTTGTAGACCTCGCAGCTCACCGCCGTGTCCTGGGGGACGTCCACGGTGAAGCCGAGGGCGCCCGTGTTCGCCACCGTGACCGGGTCTCCGGTCGCCAGGTCGCGGCATACCGCGTTCCTGCCTCCCTGGGTGACCAGGTCGTGGTCCTCGTGCTGGGTCTCGGTGAGCGTCACGGAGGCCGTGGGCGTGGTGGAGGCGACCTCGAAGGACACCGTTCCGGAGCCGTCGTCGACGGTCGTGGCCGACGGCGGGCTCACCTGCGTGTCCGCCGAAGCGGGCTCGGCGTCGAAGGTCCAGCCGGGACCGGCGGGTTCGGCTCCGGTGACGTCCTCGCCCGTGGTCTCCGGCGGCGCGATGAGCTTGACGACCGACACCGAGCCCTTGCACTGGGCGAGGGCCAGCTCGCGCAGCGCCTCGCCGGCCTCCGCGTACTCGGTGGTCTGGAAGTAGTCGGCGGTCGCGACGTTCGTGCCGTTGTAGGCGGTCGGACCGGAGGCGGCCCGCAGGTTCAGGGCGCTGACCCCCTGGACGCCGGAGCCGACGCCCATCGCGACGACCCTGGTCCCCTCGGCCTTGAGCGCGTTGGCGGAGAAGATCGCCGCTTCCATCGAGGCGACGCGGGTGGTGCCCCCGCTGCCCGAGGAGGTGCCGTAGTAGGTCGGGTTGCCGTCGGTGAGCACGATCGCCACATCGTATTCGGGAGCGGCGGACGCCACCGCCCACAGACCGGCGTCCCAGTTGGTGCCGCTGCTGATGGCCCAGTCGGCGTACTGCGCCTTGAAGGCGTCGGCGCCTTCCTGGGTGGAGACGGGTACGAGTTCGGGATGGTTCGCGCCGCCCGCACTCGGTGAAGTCCTGGAGAAGCTGAACACGGCCATCTGGGAAGGCGTGCCGACGAGCGAGTCGGCGAACGTGTCGGTGGCCGCCTTGAGGTCCGGCAGCGCGCTGCCGACGGAACTGGACAGGTCGAGCAGCACCGCCACGCGCAGCCCGCACCTCGCGGGCAGCGGCGGGTTGTCGCGGGAGCTCTGCCAGACGCCGAGCGACGTCTTCAGTGTGCTCGTGCTGGTCTCGTACATGAAGTCCCGGGTCGACCTGTAGGTCTCGCCGCCCGCCATCGGCGGGGTCTCGAAGACGTACCGGGTCTGGGTGGAGCTGGACCCGCTGCCCGGACCGGTGCGCAGGACCGGGTTGGTGTACCAGCCGGACGGCGCGGCGATCTGGGCGACGTAGTACACCGCTCCGTTGTTCTCACCGCCTTCACCGGTGTCGGGAACGACGAAGGAGCAGTCGCCGTCGGCGTCGGACACGCACCGCGCCCAGTCCTCATCGACCGGCACGGTCCCGTCCGCGTCGGTGAACAGCCCGAGCGTGACACCCGCCAGCGGGCCGACCGCGCTCGGCGAGATCCGGTCGCCGCCGGTCCGTACCGTCACGACGGTCTCCGTCGCGGACGGCGTGGGGACGTCACCCGGCAGCGCGCGCTGCGCCGTCCGTGCCAGGGCGGGTACCGTGAGCACCATCGCGGCCAGCGCGAACGCGGCCGTGAGAGCCACCGGACGGCGGCTTCTCCCCCTTCTCATCACTGCCATGCTGCTCCCGAGGTTCGAACACACCAAGATCGAATACTTTCCGTATCTACCAGGTGACGTGTTCGCCGTCCGGGGCACCGGGCCGCCCTTTGCCGGAGCGTCAGCGGGTGAAGTACCTGCGCGCCACCTTCTCGGCCGGTTTGCCGTGGGGGGTGTAGGCGAGGGGGCGCGGGACGGACTCACTGCCCGGCCAGTCGTCCCACATCCAGAACATGACGCCCGCCCACCATGCCTTCGTGCTGAAGGTGGCGAGCAGGGCCTCGTAGGCGGCGGCCTGCTCCCGGTCGTCGCGGACGGCGGAGACCGTCCAGGAGTAGGGCTCGGTGACGGTGCCGCGCTGGCTGGTGTAGCCGGCCTCGGTGAAGAGGATCTTCTTGCCGTGGGCGGCGGAGAGGGCGGACAGTTCGGCGGCGTGCGGATCCCACGCCTGCTTCAGTTCCTCGACCGAGCCGGTCGGCTCGGAGGCCAGGGGCCAGTAGGCGTCGATGCCGATGAGGTCGACCTCGTCCCAGAAGGCGACGGACTGGTAGGCGTCGTAGTTGGCGGCGTAGACGAGTTCGCCCGCGAAGGCGTCACGGACATCGGAGATGACCGCCAGCCATTCGGCGCGGTGGCCGCTGACCCCGGCCAGTTCCGTGCCGACGGCGAGCTGGTCGACGCCCGCCGATGCGGCGAGCTTCGCGTAGTGCGTGATGAACGCGCGGTAGGACGCGAACCACTCCGCTCGGTCCTTCGGGCGGATCTCGGCGCGGTCCTCGTCGCCCGGCAGGTCGACGTGCGGTTTCAGCAGGACCTTCAGCCGGTGCTTCTCGGCCAGCGCGATGACGCCGCGCAGCGACTCGTCCGAGGCGGTCTCCTCGGTGCGGCGGATCGTCGAGTCCTCGGTCGTCCGCTGGTACCAGGTGGGGGTGAACTGGATCCAGCGGGCGCCCGTCGCGGCGAGGGACGCGACGTAGGCGGGCGCCCGCGGCGAGGAGTAGTCCGACTCCGTCCAGGCGGGGAGGGCGAAGCCGTACTGGCGCGTGGCCTCGGCGGCCTCGGGGCGGCAGGAGGCGGCGGCCCCCGCGAGGAGGACCGCCGCCAGCGTCCGGTGGATCACGGAATGACCGTCGCCGGGTCGACGAAGGTGTAGCCGAGGTTCTCGATGCCCTGCACCGTCTCCTGGAGGGGGGCCACCGGGAAGTACGGGTGGTAGAAGAACGAGGCGAAGCCGTCGCGGACCGTCAGGTTGTACTCCGCGGCGCGGACGATGTCGGCCGGGAAGCGCGCCGGGTGGTTGTTGTAGGCCTCGGGCTCGTAGTTGCCGAGGTTCTCGGGCAGCACCTTGCCGCCGGTCACGTCCTTCACGGGGTACGGGAAGAACTGACCGATGATCTTGTTGTAGTCGAGGGTGCCGCCGGCCAGCGTCCTGGACGGGTAGATGCGCCGCTCCAGCGCCGCCGCGAAGACGTTATTGACCGCCGTGTAGTCGGCGACGGAGGCGGCGTAGTGCGGGGTCGTCCAGATCGTGGGGGTGGGCAGGCCGCGCGGTGCGTACAGCTGCCTTCCGGAGTTGATGCGGTCGGTCGCCCAGGTGACGGAGTCGCCGGCGACCGGGCCGTCGAGGATGACGCTGTCGCTTGCGTTCACGTGCGCGCGGTAGAACTCGAAGTCGTCGCCGGTCACCCCGTTGTACGGGTTGGGCGCGCTCCCGTTCTGGTGGGTGTAGCCGTGCTGGATGATGCGCCCGCCGTTGGCGAGCATGTAGTTCAGCACGGTGAGCAGCTGCGGCCGGTCCTGGAGCCGGACCGTCTCCGGGGTTCCGCCGTTGTAGGTGCCGTTCGGGTCCTCGTAGCGCGGGACGACCTGGAATCCGTAGGGGATGTCCTCCTGGGCGAGGTACTCGGCGATGTCCTGAAGCTCGTCGGGGTCGCTGTTGGGGCTGATGTCCTCCAGGCGCAGGATCGCCCGGTGCCGGGTCGCGGTGCCCGGCGCCAGCGCGTCGAACAGCAGGTCGTGCCAGGCGATGACGCGGTCGGTCTCGTTGACGTAGGCGTAGGGGATCTCGCCGAGGTAGGTCAGGTTCGCCGAGCGGACCGCCCACGGGTAGGGGGTCGCGGGGGAGGTGGCCGGGTCCTGGCCGGTCGCCAGCTGGGTGACCAGCGGGGCGTTGGTGACGTAGGGCCGGATCACGCCGCTGTCCTCGGCCACCGGGACGGTGCGGGTGAGCGGCTTGCCCTTGTAGTCGACGCGCGCGGTGCCGGCGCCGCCGAAGAAGGAGTTCGTGGCGTCCCAGCCGTACTTGGCGCTGAACGTCGAGGCGCCGATCTTGTTGGCGAGGTTCCAGATGTTCATCCCCATCCAGACGACGGGTTTCGCCGTGGTGGCGACGTCGCCGTAGAAGGCGTCGGGGATGGCGTCCGGGACGGCTCCGCCGTAGTACGTCGAGCCGATGTAGATCGTCGCGGTGTGGTCCTCGGTCTCCCCCGCGACATAGTTCTGTACCGGCTTGGCGGTGACCGTCCCGAAGTGGCCGGCGAGGTTGGCGGTGGCGATCGCGTACAGCTCGCCGAGGTGGCCGTAGGGGCCCGCGTCGTCGTAGAGCACCAGGGCGGACGTCGCCGGGTCGGCCGCCGCGCGCCTGGTGGAGGGCGGCCCGAGGACCGGCAGCCGGAGCTTCAGCAGCTTCTCGATCTTCTCCCGCACCTTCTCGGGGAGCGGCTTGACGGTGTCGCGCGGCTTCTTCCGGCGCGCCCGCTCCCCCTGCCTCACCTGGCCGGTCAGCGCGTTCAGCACGGCGCTGCGCTCGCCGGCGATCGGGATCGCGCCTCCCGCGGGGACCGGCAGCGGCCCCGCCGAGACTCCCCCGCCCGGCGCGGTGAGGAGCGCGCCGACCATCGCGGTGATGACCAGCGCATATTTTGTGCGCATAGCTCTGGATTCTCCTCCGATTGTCCTTATCGGCACTTCGACCCTGCCCCGAGAAGCCGCCGGGGAGCCAGTATGAACGTTGACCAAAACCACGTCCACGCTTTGCTGGAACGTTACTGCTGGCAACAAAACCGAATATTTAGCCAATATCTACGACTCGCCTATGCAAAGGAGAATGCTCAAGATATCCTGCCCTCGTAAAGTGATCGTCAAGGGGGCCGCGCGGTCGGAGGCGCGGCCGTTCCGGCGATTCCGGGCGCGCAAGGTCCGCCATTGCGGACACTTGATCAACGGGGACGTGCATGTATGCCAAGCTGCCCTTCGGCACGCTCTTCTTCCTGCTCGGCGTGGCCGCCATGCCGGGCGCCTCGGTTCCCGTCCAGGTGGCGAGGGTCCTGCTGGCCGTCGCCGGGGCGGGTTATGGGCTCTATCTGATTTTCCTGCTGGGTGTCCTCATCGCCCGTTTGCGGATCCGTTCCGCGGAGTTCCGGGAACGGCGCGCCCTGTGATCATGACCGTGGGCATCGGGCTCGCCCTGGCCATGATCGCCATGGCGATCGGCTACAACGGCGGCATGTTCGTCCTGTCGAGACGCGCGTACCAACAAAAGGACGACCAAAACGGACGTTCTCGGTTTTACATCTTCCTCATCGCGTGCCTGAACGAGGAAAAAGTGATCCAGGCGAGCCTGGAACGCCTTTCCCGACTGCCCGGCGAAACCCTCGTCCTCGTCATCGACGACGCCTCCGACGACCGGACGGCGGAACTCGTCCGGGCGGCGGGCGACGGCGTCCGGCTGCACCGGCGCGCCCTTCCCGAAGCACGCAAGGGCAAGGGCGCCGCCCTCAACGCGGGCCTGGCGCACCTGCGCGCCTGCGGCCTGCTCGACGGCCGCGACCCCGACGACGTCATCGTCTGCGTCGTCGACGCCGACGGCAGGCTCGACCGGCACGCCGTCCTGGAGGTCGACCCGTACTTCGACGACCCCCGCATCGGCGCGGTCCAGATCGGCGTCCGCATGTACAACCGCGACCTGGGCCTGCTGGCCCGGCTCCAGGACATGGAGTTCGTCGTCTACGGCGAGGTCTTCCAGAACGCGCGCCGCCACCTGGGCAGCGTGGGGATGGGCGGCAACGGGCAGTTCATGCGGCTGTCCGCGCTGGAGTCGCTGCGCGAGGAGCCCTGGAGCGACTGCCTCACCGAGGACCTCGACCTCGGCGTCCGGCTCATCGCCGCGGGCTGGACCAACGCCTTCTGCGGCTCGGCGGCCGTCTCCCAGCAGGCCGTCCTCACCCTGGGCCGGCTGGTGCGCCAGCGCTCCCGCTGGTTCCAGGGCCACATGCAGGCGGCCCGCAAGCTCTACCCCCTGATCCTGCGCAGGATCGACGGGCGGGCCGCGGCGGACCTGCTCTACCACCTGTCGAGCCCGGCGCTGCTGCTGCTCACGTCGCTGCTGCCGGTCAGCTTCGCGATCGCGCTCGCCGACGCGGTGTGGCACGGCACGCTCGGCCCGCTGTGGTTCGCCTGGTTCTACGTGATCACCTTCGGGATCGCGAACGTCTACGCCCACGTCTACCGGCAGCGCGAGAAGGAGGCGGGGCGGCTGCGCTCCCTCCTCACCGCGCACGTCTACATCCTGTACGGCTACGTCTGGTTCCTCTCCGGATGGTGGGCGCTGTGGCGCCACATGTCCGGCAGGCAGGGCTGGCTCAAGACCGCCCGGACCTGACCCCACCGCCACCACGTCGGGAGCACCCATGCCCACCTTCCCCGAGCCGACCCATGCCATGATCGTCCTCGGCACGCGCCCGGAGGCCATCAAACTCGCCCCGGTCGCGCGCGCCATGGCCGACGACCCCCGCTTCGACCCCGTCGTCGTCAGCACCGGCCAGCACCGCGAGATGCTCGAACAGATGCTGCACCTGCTGGAGGTCAAGACCAGCGCCGACCTCGCCGTGATGCGCGAGCGGCAGGACCTCGCCGGGCTGACCGGGCGGCTCGTGGACGGGCTCAGCCGCACCATCGCCGAGTTCCGGCCCGACCTCGTCGTCGTCCAGGGCGACACCACCACCGCGATGTGCGGGGCGCTCGCCGCCGGCTACCACCGGGTGCCGGTCGCGCACGTCGAGGCGGGCCTGCGGACCGGCGACCTCGGCAACCCCTTCCCCGAGGAGATCAACCGGCAGCTCATCGGCCGGATCTCGCACTGGCACTTCGCGCCCACCGAGCGGTCGGCCGGGCACCTGCGCCGGGAGGGCGTCCCCGACGAGCGCATCGAGGTGACCGGCAACACCGTCATCGACAACCTGCTGTGGATGCTCCCGCGCGGCCAGGGCACTCCGGCGTTCCGCTCCTGCCGTACCGATCCGGGGGACGACCCCCGGACCCCCGAAGGCCGGTCCGGCCGATCCTCGCTTCGCTCCGGTCGTCCGGACCGGAGTCCGCGCAGGATCCTCGTGACGCTGCACCGGCGCGAGAGCCAGGGGGAGGAGATGACCGCGATGGCCCGCTCGCTGCGCAGGCTCGCCGACCGCGGCGACTGCGAACTGCTGCTGCCGCTGCACAAGAGCCCGGCCGTCCGCGAGTCCCTGCTGCCGGTCCTGGACGGCCACGACCGGGTGACGATCGTCGAGCCGCTCGGGTACGCCGACTTCGCCGCGACGCTCGCCGCGTGCGACCTGGTGCTCACCGACTCGGGCGGGGTGCAGGAGGAGGCGCCCAGCCTGGGCAAACCCGTCCTCGTGCTGCGGGCCACCACCGAGCGCCCCGAGGCCGTCGAGGCCGGCACCGCCAAGCTCATCGGCACCGACGCCGCCGTCCTCTACGATGAGGCCACCCGACTGCTCGACGACCACGACCTGTACGCGGGCATGGCCAACGCGGTGAACCCGTTCGGCGACGGAAAGGCCGCCGAACGCATCATCGACGCCCTGACCCGCGGGAGCGCCGAACCGACCTGACCCCGACCGACAGGCACCCTTTGAGCACGCCCGAAGGCCCCAGGCGCCGGCGCGCGAGGCGCCGGCCGTTCCTCCTGGGGGCGCTGCTGCTGCTGATCCCGGTGGTGCTGTGGATCCGCCCGTTCGCCGACGACGGCACCCCGGAGGCGTTCGTGCGCTGGAAGGACGGCACCGTGCACGGCCCGTGGCGGTCGGTCTTCGACGGCCACGGGCGCAACGGCATCCGCGACGGCGTCATCGGCATGCGGCCGATGGCGCCGACCCGCCCCGACGAGACGCACGCGGGCCTCGTCGTCTCGGTCGCGCGGCACACCGACCTCGACTTCGAGCTGGAGACCCGGACGATCGAGGCGCTGCGCAAGCCGAAGGCCAACCCCTGGGAGGTCTCCTGGATCGTCTGGGCCTACACCGACCCCGAGCACTTCTACTACCTGGCGCTGAAACCGAACGGCTGGGAACTGGGCAAACGCGACCCCGCCTACCCCGGTGGACAGCGCTTCCTGAAGACCGGCCACCGCCCCTTCCCCTTGGGCGAGTGGTACTCGGTGAAGGTCGAGCAGCGGGGCGCCGCCCTGAAGGTCCACGCCGACGGCGACGAACTGACCGCCTTCGTCGACCGCGAACGCCCCTACCCGTCCGGCTCGGTCGGCATGTACACCGAGGACGCGTCCGTGGAGTTCCGCGACATCAGAACCGACGGCTGACCGGACGCCGGGCCCCTCGTCCGCCGTCCGCGCTCAGGTGGAGCCGTCCTCCGGAGCCGACGGGGGAACGCCCAGATTGACGGTGCCGAAGTGATCGCCCTGGATGATCGTGCTCGGGGCGCTCCCCGGGTGCACCTCGTTGTGGACCGTGCGCACCGGTGCGGCGTCGCCCGACCGGCGCGCCGCGACGAGGCCGTACAGGGCCAGGCCCAGGCCGCACAGGCCGATGAACAGGCCGCACACGCTGGCGATCTTGTCCGCCCTGTCCAGCCCGGCGCCGGCCAGGTAGGCGATCAGGACGGTGGCGGCCCCGCCGGCCAGCAGGACCGCGCCCGCGCGGCGCAGGGTGCGGGCGCTCACGAGGCGAGCCTGGCACGGAGCAGCTCGGCGTCCGGCTGGGACAGCTCGTCGAAGATCGCGAGCGCCCGGATCCAGGCCTCGCGGGCGCCGTCGGAGTCGCCCAGGCCCGCGTGGGAGTCACCGATCCTGGTCAGGACGTCCGCCTCGTCGTAGCGGTTGCCCAGGCCCTGCCAGAGCGCGAGCGCCCGGTGGTAGTGGGCCAGCGCCTCCTCGTGCCGGTCGAGGCGGGCGTAGACGTAGCCGAGGCTGTCCAGCGTGTCGGCCTCTCCGTCGGGGTCCCCCAGCTCGCGGAAGATCTCGACGGCGGCGTCGCAGGTCTCGATGGCCTCCGGGTACTCGCCCAGGTGCGCGTGGCTCCAGCCGAGGTTCTCCAGGGCGTGGGCCTCGCCGAACCGCTCGCCGTGAGCCCGGTAGAGGGTGAGGGCCCGGTGCAGGTGGACCTTCGCCGCCTCGTACCGGTCGCTCTCCTCGTCGACGATCGCCAGCGAGAGCAGGGTGTCCGCCTCGTGCAGCGTCAGACCCAGGTTCTGGAAGATCGCCAGGGCGCGGCCGAGCTCGTCGACGGCCTTGCCGAACTCGTTGACCCGCGAGTGCGCCGAGCCGATGCTGGCCCGGACGAGGGCCTCGGCCTGCCGGTCGCCCAGGCTCTGCGCGGCGGTGAGCGCCCATTCACCGGTGCGTCTGCGGTCCACGGCGTGGCCCCGCCGGTCGAAGAAGACGCCCAGCGTCCAGGCCAGCTGCCAGGTGTGCCGGTAGAAGCCGGTCTCCGCCGCCTTCGACAGCGCTCCGATCAGGCAGGCGTACTCGCTCTCCAGCCACGCGATCGCCTGGTCGTAGCCGTCCATCCGGACCTGGGGGACCTCCGCCTCCGGGGCGGACACCTCTATCCGGGTGCGGTGGGGGGTGAGGATCCGGTCCGCCGCCGTCGCGTTGACCAGGAGGAAGTCCAGCAGCCGGTGGATGGCCTGGCGGCGCGCCTGGGGATGCTCCCGCTCGTCTGCCTGGTTGCGGGCGAAGAGCTTGATCAGGTCGTGCATGCGGTACCGGCGCGGGGCGACCTCCTCGATCAGGTTGTGGTCGCTCAGGGAACGCAGCAGGCTGCGCGCCCGCTGCAGGGACACGCCCGCGAGGGAGGCCGCGACCTGGGGGCTGAACTCGGGTCCGGGACTGAGTCCGACCAGGCGGAAGAACCGCGCCTGGTCGGGCTGGAGCTTCGAGTACGACAAGGAGAAAGCAACACTCACGCCGACCGACTCGCCATCTTCCAGATCCATTGCCGACAAACGGTCATGTTCTGCACGGAGATCATCAACGAGTTCCCGCAGAGCACTATTATAGATCCTCGCCTGAGCTGCGACAATTCCCAGAGCCAGGGGCAGTCCGCCGCACAACTCGACCAATTCCGAGCACGCTTCGTGTTCGCGTTCGACCTGGCGGCTCCCCAGGTAGCGGGCCATCAATTCGCCGCTCTCCCGCTCGTCGAACGCACGGATCGCCAAAGAGCGGGCGCCCCTGTCGGCGACCAGTCCGCTCAGCCTCCTCCTACTGGTGACGACCGTCGTGCACGAGGAGGCACCGGGCAGCAGCGGCGTGATCTGGTCCGTGCTCGCGGCGTTGTCCAGGACCACCAGGACGCGCCTCTCGTTGAGGAGCGAACGGTAGAGCTGGACCTTCTCCTCCACCGCCACCGGGATGCGGTGGGGTTCCACGCCCAGCGCCGAGAGGAACAGGTGCAGGACCTCGCCCGGCTCCAGCGGCACCCTGCTCGCGTGGAACCCCTGAAGGTCGACGTACAGCTGCCCATGGGGGAAGCGCGTCGCAGCCAGGTGCCCCCACCACACCGCGAGCACCGTCTTGCCCACCCCGGGCATCCCGCTGAGCACGCAGACCGAGGCCGTCCCCGCGGCGGCGGCACGGTGCTCGAGCAGCCGGTCGAGCTCGGTCAGCTCCCTCGTCCGGCCGGTGAAGTTCCCGGTCACCCCCGGCAGGAGGCGCGGCACGACCTCCCGTCGCGGCGCCTGGTGGAAGTGCAGTTCCTCGATACTGCCCGCCTGCACCAGGGAACCGATCTCGGACGCCTCGTTGTGCACCGTTTCCGAGGCCGGCCTGCGGGGGGACGGAAGATTCTGACTCAACGTGATTTCCATCGGAGCGGAGGACCGATAGTGGCGACTTGCTCAGTAAAAGATCCCACATAAAGTTGCTATATGGCTATAAGCATGTCTTCTTAAACGGCAGATCCGGTGACGGAGGAGGCCGCGGATCCCCCTGGTGACGCGCCGCACCGCCATCGGGAGCATCTCCGGCCGGTCGCAGGCATCCCTCCAGAAGGCGCTCACCGCATCCGGCCTCCCGGCCACGCCTCCCTCCTCGGCCCCTGAACCGCCGGGCGGGGGAATGTTTGCCGTCCGGGGGATTTATCGAGGGGCAAATCAGCACAAAAGCCAAGCATGACGGACCTGCCTTTCACCGATCGGACCGATTTCGAGAACGCCGGGCGAGGGCGCGTCGCCTCGCTGGAGCCCTGTGTGGTCAAGGACGCGACCGGAAGGGTCGTGTGGGACAACGACGTCTTCGCCTTCCTGGACGGCCCCGCGCCCGAGACGGCGCATCCGTCGTTGTGGCGGCAGTCGCAGCTGTGCGCCGAGCAGGGCCTGTTCGAGGTCGCCGAGGGCATCTACCAGGTGCGGGGCCTCGACCTGTCGAACATGACGCTCGTGGAGGGCGACGAGGGCGTCATCGTGATCGACCCGCTGGTGTCGGCCGAGACCGCCGCCGCCGCGCTGGCGCTCTACCGGGAGCACCGGGGCGAACGCCTGGTCACCAGCATGATCTACACGCACTCGCACGTCGACCACTTCGGCGGCGCCGAGGGCGTCATCCCCGCCGGCAACCCCGACGGCACGCCCATCCTGGCCCCGGCCGGGTTCCTGGAGCACGCGGTCGCCGAGAACGTCTACGCCGGCACCGCCATGGGGCGCCGCGGGATCTACCACACCGGCGTGCTGCTGCCCAGGAGCCCGGAGGGCATGATCGGCACCGGCCTGGGCCAGACCGCCTCGTCCGGCAAGGTCGGCCTCATCCCTCCGAACCGGGACATCACCCACACCGGGCAGGAGGAGACGGTCGACGGCGTGCGGATCGTCTTCCAGCTCACGCCCGGAACCGAGGCCCCCGCCGAGATGAACTTCCACTTCCCGCAGCGTCGCGCGCTGTGCATGGCGGAGAACGCCACGCACAACCTGCACAACCTGCTGACGCTGCGCGGCGCTCTGGTGCGCGACGCCCGGGTGTGGGCGCGCTACCTGGACGAGGCGATCGAGTTGTTCGCCGACGGCACCGACGTCGCGTTCGCCTCCCACCACTGGCCCACCTGGGGGCGGGAGGACATCGTCGCCTTCCTCTCCGGCCAGCGCGACCTGTACGCCTACCTGCACGACCAGACGCTGCGGCTGACCAACCAGGGGCACACCGGCACCGAGATAGCCGAGATGATCGAGCTGCCGCCCGCCCTGGAGCACGCCTGGCACGCCCGCGGCTACTACGGCTCGGTGTCCCACAACGTCAAGGCGATCTACCAGCGCTACATGGGCTGGTTCGACGGCAACCCCGCGCACCTGTGGCAGCACCCGCCCGCGGCCGAGGCCGAACGCTACGTCGCGTGCATGGGCGGCGCCTCCAAGGTCCTGGCCCTGGCCCGCGACTACGTCGAGCAGGGCGATCTGCGGTTCGCCGTGACCCTGCTCGACCACGTGGTGTTCGCCGATCCCGTCAACGAGCACGCCAAGGCCGCGCTCGCCGACGTCTACCAGCGGCTCGGCCAGGGCGCCGAGAACGGCACCTGGCGCAACTTCTACCTGACCGGGGCGATGGAGCTGCGCGAAGGCATCAAGCCCAATCCGATGAGCATCGCGGGCGGCATGGCCGCGGGGCTGTCGACCGAGCAGGTCTTCGACTCCATGGCCATCCGCGTCAACGGGCCGAAGGCGTGGGACGAGCACCTGACCATCGACTGGGACTTTACCGACACCGGCGAGAAGTACCGGATGACGCTGACCAACGGCGTCCTCACCCACCGCCCGCGCACCCGTCAACAGGGAGAGGTCGACCTGTCGCTCACCCTGACCCGCGCCCGGCTCTTCGGCCTCCTGGAGGGCGGGGGAACGGAGGGCGTCTCCCACAGCGGGGACCTGGGGGCCCTCCGGCGCCTGACGGGGGTCCTGGAGAAGCCCGACGAGAACTTCCCCATCGTCACGCCCTGATCCCGTCAGGCGGTGATGGAGGTGATGCCCTTGCCGATGATGACGACGCCGAGGACGAGCAGCACGATGAACATCACGGTGGCGTTCTCGCGCACCAGCCAGTCCTTGGCCGCCAGCAGCGGCGCCCGGACGCGGTCGCGCAGGGCGAGGTAGACCAGGACGGGACCGGCCACGGTCAGGCTGCCCAGGACGACGAACACCGCGACCGCCGCGGCCGCCCCGCCGCCGCCGAGCCCGGCCTGGGCGACGGCTAGCGCGGCGGCGACGGCGAGCGTGAGGTTCTTGGGGTTGGCGGCCGACAGCACCGCGCCCAGGCCCAGCGCCTTGCCGAAGGACATGCGGTCGATCGCCGCCATCCATCCGGGCAGCTCCGGGGCCTCCCCGGGCCGGGGGCGCTTGCGCCACTGCCCCGCGGCCAGCACCAGGAACAGCAGGCCGAGCACGACCTTGATCCAGCCGACGACGGGACGGGCGCCCTCCCGCGCGGCGCCGGCGGGGTCGGCCACCAGCACCACGACCGCGGTGGCCGCCGCCAGCCCGGCCACCCAGCCGAGCGCGAGCGCCGGAGCCGTGCGGCCCGCGTTCGGCGACATCAGCATGAGCACCACCGCGATGATCGGGATGGGGCTCAGCGCGACACCGACCGCCGACGGCAGCAGCTCGCCGAGCGCCTGGCCGAAACCCACCATGCCCTCCCCCGGTCGGCGTCGGAGTAGGCCTTCCCCGGTGGACGGCCGGAGAACGGCGGGTGACCGTTCCTTTGCCGAGCGCCTCGCGGCCGCGGGGCGCTCGCGGCCGCACAAACTTGGTTCACTCATTGTCTTGTGCGGTTCGTGTTTACGAAGTAGGTTCTGCGCCATGAGCGCATCCCGGCCCCCGGACCCCGGCGAGGAGCCGCACGGGACCGGGGCGCGGGCGACGGCCGCTCGTGCCCCTTCCCCCGCTCGGCACTCCCCGAATACCTTCATCCCCCGCCCGGAAGGATTCCCATGACCGAGAACCACGACGCGATCGTCACCGACCCCAAGACGGACGGCGAGAGCGGCTGCCCGGTCGCGCACGACCGCGCCCTGCACCCGACCCAGGGCGGCGGCAACCGCCAGTGGTGGCCGGAACGGCTCAACCTGAAGATCCTCGCCAAGAACCCCGAGGTGGCCAACCCGCTCGGCGGGGGCTTCGACTACGCCGCGGAGTTCCAGACCCTCGACCTCCCGGCGGTGAAGCGGGACATCGCCGAGGTGCTGACGACCTCGCAGGACTGGTGGCCCGCCGACTTCGGCCACTACGGGCCGTTCATGGTCCGCATGGCGTGGCACAGCGCCGGCACCTACCGGATCAGCGACGGCCGCGGCGGCGCCGGATCCGGGCAGCAGCGCTTCGCCCCCCTCAACAGCTGGCCCGACAACGGCAACCTCGACAAGGCGCGCCGCCTGCTGTGGCCGGTCAAGAAGAAGTACGGCCGCAAACTCTCCTGGGCCGACCTCCTCATCCTCACCGGCAACGTCGCCCTGGAGACGATGGGCTTCACGCCCTTCGGCTTCGCCGGGGGCCGCGAGGACGCCTGGGAGTCGGAGGAGGACGTGTACTGGGGTCCCGAGTCGACCTGGCTCGGCGACCAGCGCTACACCGGCGACCGCGAGCTGGAGGAGCCCCTCGGCGCGGTCCAGATGGGCCTCATCTACGTCAACCCCGAGGGCCCCAACGGCAACCCCGACCCGCTCGCCGCGGCCCGCGACATCCGCGAGACGTTCCGCCGGATGGCGATGAACGACGAGGAGACCGCCGCCCTCATCGCGGGCGGCCACACCTTCGGCAAGACGCACGGCGCGGGCCCGGCCGAGCACGTCGGCGCCGACCCCGAGGCCGCGTCGCTCGAGGAGCAGGGCCTGGGCTGGCGGAGCACCTTCGGCACCGGCAAGGGCGGCGACACCATCACCAGCGGCCTCGAGGGCATCTGGACCAACACCCCGACCCAGTGGGACAACAGCTTCCTGGAGATCCTGTACGGCTACGAGTGGGAGCTGTTCCAGAGCCCCGCGGGCGCGCACCAGTGGCGGCCGAAGGACGGCGCCGGGGCGGGCACCGTCCCCGACGCGCACGACCCGGCCAAGAGCCACGCCCCGACGATGCTCACGACCGACCTCTCGCTGCGCTTCGACCCCGTCTACGAGCGGATCACGCGGCGCTGGCTCGACCACCCCGAGGAGTTCGCGGACGCCTTCGCCCGCGCGTGGTTCAAGCTGACCCACCGCGACATGGGCCCCGCCTCGCGCTACCTCGGCCCGGAGGTCCCCGCCGAGACCCTGCTGTGGCAGGACCCGCTGCCCGAGCGGACGCACGAGCTCATCGACGCCGACGACGTCGCGGCCCTCAAGGAGCACGTCCTGGCGTCGGGGCTGTCGGTATCCCAGCTCGTCTCCACCGCGTGGGCGTCGGCCTCGTCCTTCCGCGGCAGCGACAAGCGGGGCGGCGCCAACGGCGCGCGCATCCGCCTGGAGCCGCAGCGGAGCTGGGAGGCCAACGACCCGGACCAGCTCGCGACCGTGCTGCGCACCCTGGAGGGCGTCCAGGAGTCCTTCAACGCCGCCCAGACCGGCGGCAAGCGCGTCTCCCTCGCCGACCTGATCGTCCTCGCGGGCGGCGCGGCCATCGTGAAGGCGGCCAAGGACGCCGGGTTCGAAGTCCAGGTGCCCTTCACGCCGGGCCGCGTCGACGCCTCGCAGGAGCAGACCGACGCCGAGTCGTTCGCCGCCCTGGAGCCGTCCGCCGACGGGTTCCGCAACTACTACGGGAAGGGCAACCGGCTCCCCGCCGAGTACCTGCTCCTCGACCGGGCGAACCTGCTGACCCTCAGCGCCCCCGAGATGACCGTCCTCGTCGGCGGCCTGCGCGTCCTGGGCGCCAACCACCAGCAGTCGCCGCTCGGCGTGCTCACCGACGCCCCCGGCACCCTCACCAACGACTTCTTCGTCAACCTCCTCGACCTCGGCACGGTGTGGAAGGCCACCGCCGAGGACGCGACCTCCTTCGAGGCCCGCGACGCCGCCACCGGCGAGCTCAGGTGGACCGGCACCCGCGCCGACCTCGTCTTCGGCTCCAACGCCGAGCTCCGCGCCGTCGCCGAGGTCTACGCGAGCGACGACGCGAAGGAGAAGTTCGTCCACGACTTCGTCGCCGCCTGGACGAAGGTCATGGACCTGGACCGCTTCGACCTGTCCTGACCCCGTCCCTCCACCCGTCCGACGGCCCCGGCTCCGGCCGGGGCCGTTCCCTTTCCCGACCCCATCGAGGACCCCGCCGAGAACCCTCCGAGCGGCAGACGGTACGAAGGGGGAGGACCATCACGCGTTCTTCCGCCGGAAAGGGCAGGATGGCCCCGTCATCGTGAAGGAGAGATCAGTTGGCCGCCGAACCCAGTGACGTCGTCGTCTCCGACGCCCCCGAGCGCAAGCGCTTCGAAGCCCACATCGACGGCGCCCTGGCGGGGTTCCTCGAGTACATCCGCAACCCCGGCTTCGTCGTCTACCCCCACACCGAGGTCGACAACGCCTTCGAGGGCCGCGGCGTCGGCGGAGCCCTGGCCCGCGCCGCCCTGGACGACGCCCGCGCCCGCGGCATCCGCGTCCTGGCCACCTGCCCCTTCGTCGCCTCCTGGATGCGCCGCCACCCCGAGTACACCGACCTCGCCTACCAGTCCTCCGGCTCCGCGAAGGACTGACCGGCTACCAGCGCATGTACACCTCTTCGGCCCAGCCGAGGAGGCCGTCGACGCGGAGGGTGTCGCCCGCGTCGGTGGTGATGCGGCCGGAGTAGTGGCCGAAGCACTGGTCGGCGCGGTTGGCCATGAAGACGGCCTCGGTGCGGGTGCGGTGGTCGTGGAACGGGGTGAAGGTCAGGTCGACCTGGTCGGAGTCCCTGGTGCGCAGGGTCCAGGGGCGGAGGAAGTCGGCGCGGTCGTAGGTCCAGTCGAGCCGGGCGCCGATCTTGTCGAGGTGGCCGTCGACGACGAGGGCGTTCTCCGTGGCGCCCGTCCCGTCGGTCCACTTGCCGCCGAACTGGAGGCCCACGGTGTGGCCGTCGGTGGTGCCGGAGGCGGCGCCCCAGTTCCAGGTGATGCTGCGGGGCCAGCGGCCTCGGCCGTGGTCGAGGGTGGCCCAGGCGTCGTCGGCGAAGGGCAGGACGCGCTCGCCGATGCGCAGGGTGCCGGAAGCCGGGCGTGCGGTGTGCTTCGAGGTGAACTGGAACTGCTTCTCGTTCCAGGGGACCACGACGCTGAGCGTCTCGTGGCCTTCCGGGAGCGCGGCCAGGACGTCGAGCTCGACCGGACGCCTGTCGCGGGTGACCATGCGGGCCCGCAGGCGGGTGCCGCCCTCCTCGTGGGTGAGGGAGATGCGCACCTGGCCGCCGACGGGCTTCTCCGGGCCGAACACCACGTCGCCGCCGTACGGGCCGCCGCTTCCCGCGATGCCCTCCGGCAGGTCGACGCCGCGGCCGAACGGCACCAGCGCGGTGCGTTCGAACTCGACGGCGGGCCGCCCGTCCCGCGCATACTCCAGGACGTAGACCGTGTTGACGGCCAGGAAGTCGAGGTCGCTGACGGTCACCGCGACCAGGTGGGTCGGGGAGGTGACGCACCAGTACTCCCAGCGCTTCGTACGGCCCCAGCCGCTCAGGTTGGCGCGGTGCAGCGGGGTCCGCGACCAGCCCGCCGCGGCGGGGTTCAGCCCGCCGCCGGGACCGCACAGGTCGGTGGCGGCGGTGATCTCGGTCTCGTGTGTGGTCATCGGCCACCGTCCTGATCGGGGAGGGCCGGATCCTCGGGTTCCGGCGGTTCGGCGCGCGAACGCCGGGCGGCGTCGGCGAAGTAGGCGCCGAGCAGGCGCCTGGTCTGCTCGACCATGGCGGCGTCGCCCTCCCGCGAGTCGCGGAAGGCGAGGTCGATGCCGACGGCGGTGGTCTGGATCGCGAGGCTGGTCACGCGGTAGGGGTCGGCCAGCGGGGGCAGCCCGGCCTCCTCGACGGCGAACCGGTAGAGCCGTTCGGCCAGGATGTCGCCGCCGGCCTCGGTGGTGCCCTCGGGCAGGTACTTCTCGCCGCCGGGGCGCGCCTCGCCGAAGTCCACGACGGTGAAGCCCGGGATCACCTTCCGCATCTGCACCGTCTCCTCGATGACGATCTCCCCGGCGCGCGGCCAGGACAGCTCGGCCTCCCCCGCGGCGCGGGCGCGCAGCCTGTCGATGAGGATGTCCAGGTGGCGCAGGGCCAGATGGCGCAGCAGGCCGATCCTGCCGTCGAAGAACTGGTACACGGTGCCGGTGGGGACCCCCGCCCGGCGGGCGACCGCGGTGACGGTCAGCGCGTCGGAGCCGACCTCGTCGAGGAGTTCGGCGCAGGCGTCGAGGATGCGCTCGACCCGCTCCCGGCTGCGCTGCTGCACCGGTGTGCGGCGCACCCCTTGACTCTCCACGGCACAGTCATAACATGTCGACCCGTCATGTTTCTAACATGGCGACCCCTCACGTTTGACTGAAGGCAGGTGACGGCCGTGACGGAGCCGGCCAAGCCCCCGGCCCCCGACGACGCCCGCGGCACGGACGTCACACTGCGCTGGATGTCCCTGCTCGCCCTGGTGCAGCTCGGGGTGATCATGGCCTCGAACGCCTCGACGCAGATCCTGCTGCCCTCGCACGTCGAGCGCATCGACGCCCTCCACAAGGAGGCGTCGCTGGCCCTGGTCTTCGCGGCCGGCTCGATCGTCACCGCGGTCGCCAACCCGCTGGCCGGGGCGCTCTCCGACCGCACCCGCACCCGCTTCGGACGGCGGCGGCCGTGGGTCGTCGCCGGATCCCTGCTGGCCGCGGCCTCCCTGGGGTTCCTGGGCTCGCAGCACTCCATCGCCGGACTCGTCCTCGGCTGGTCGCTGGCGCAGCTGGCCTTCACGCTCGTGCTGGCCACCGCGGTCGCCGCGGTGCCCGACCAGGTGCCCGTCCACCAGCGCGGACGCGCCTCCGCGCTGGCCGGGGTGGCGGTCCTCATCGGCCCGCTGATCGGCGGCGCCGTGGTGACCTTCGCGGTCAAGGACCTCCTGGCCGGCTACCTGGCCATGGGCGCGCTGCTCCTGCTGGTCGCCCTGCCGTTCCCGCTGCGCTACGGCGAGCCCGAGCTGCCGCCGCCGGGCCCGCGCAAGCCGATCTGGTCCGGGCTCTGGGTCAATCCGAAGCGGCACCCCGACTTCGCCTGGGCCTGGCTCAGCCGGTTCCTGGTGAACCTGGCCCTGTCCATGGGCATCGGCTACCTCCTGTACTACCTGCGGGACTCGCTGCACTACGAGCGGCTCTTCCCCGGTTCCACGAACCAGGAGGGGGTGCTGGTCATGGTCACGGTCTTCTCGCTGAGCAGCGTCCTGCCCGGCCTCGCCGCGGGCTGGTGGTCGGACCGCAGCGGCCGCACCCGCGTCGTCGTCTTCACCGGCGGCGCCGTGATGGCCCTCGCCGCCCTCACCCTCGCCTTCGGCGACAGCTGGCCCGCCGCCCTCGTCGCGGCCGCGCTGCTGGGCGCCGGGACCGGCGTCTTCGTCTCCGTCGACCAGGCCATGGTGACCCGGCTGCTGCCCGCCGACGCCGACCGCGGCAAGGACCTGGGCGTGGTGAGCCTGGCCACCTCGCTCGGCTTCGTCCTCGGCCCGGTCGTGGCCGCGCCGCTGGTCACCTCGCCCGGCGGCTACCCCCTGATGTTCGGCGTCGCGGCGCTCGCCGCGCTGACCGGCGCTGTCCTGGTCTGGAGGATCCGCGGTGTCCGCTGACGAGGTGTTCCCCGAGTACCCGAGGCCGCAGCTCGTCCGCGACGGCCACCTGAACCTCAACGGACGGTGGGACTACGCCATCACGTCCGCGTACGCCGCCGAGCCGCGGGAGTACGACGGCGAGATCCTCGTGCCCTTCTCCCCGGAGGCCGAGCTGTCCGGGGTCGGGCGTACGCTGACGCCGGAGCAGGTGCTCTGGTACCGGCGCACCTGGGTGCTGCCCGAGGGCTTCGTCCGGGACAGGGTGCTGCTCCACTTCGGCGCGGTGGACCAGAGCTGCGAGGTGCTGCTCAACGGGGTGGCGGTGGGCGGCCACGTGGGCGGTTACCTGCCGTTCGTCCTGGACGTCACCGAGGCGCTGGCGCCCGGGGAGAACACCCTGGTGGTGAAGGTCCGGGACGTGTCGGACACCGGCCACCACTCACGCGGCAAGCAGCGCGGCGAGCACGGCGGGATCTGGTACACGCCGCAGTCGGGCATCTGGCAGACCGTCTGGGCCGAGTCCGTGCCGGCGGCCCACGTCCAGGGCCTCGTCATCGTTCCGCATCTCGCGGAGGGGTGCGTGGAGGTCACCGTGCGGGCCTCGGAGAGCCTGCCCGCCCGCATCGACGTGCTGCGCGACGGCGCCGTGATCGCGAGCGCGGAGGCCCCGGCCGGTGGACCCGTCCGCCTGCCGGTCCCGGACGTCCGGCCGTGGACGCCCGAGGACCCGTTCCTGTACGACCTGGAGGTCCGCCTCGGCGAGGACCGGGTGCGCGGCTACTTCGGCATGCGCTCGTTCGGCGTCGGCCCCGACGCCTCCGGCCTGCCCCGGCTCCTGCTCAACGGCCGGCCGTACTTCCACGCCGGCGTCCTCGACCAGGGCTACTGGTCGGGCGGCCTGTACACGCCACCGTCCGACGAGGCGATGGTCCGCGACATCCAGGCCATGAAGGACCTGGGCTTCACCATGCTGCGCAAGCACATCAAGATCGAACCGCTGCGCTGGTACCACCACTGCGACCGCCTCGGCATGCTCGTCTGGCAGGACATGGTCAACGGCGGCGAGCCCTACCGCCCCGCCGTCGTCACCCTCCCGGCCGTCGCCCCCTTCGTCCGCCTCCGCGACGACCGCCCCTCGGCCCACCGCCGCTTCGGCCGCGCCGACGCCTCCGGCCGCGCCGAGTTCGAACGCGAGATGCGCGCCACCGTCGAACACCTGCGCAACGTCGTCAGCCTCGCCGTCTGGGTCCCCTTCAACGAGGGCTGGGGCCAGTTCGACGCCGCCCGCGTCGCCGCCGACCTCGCCGCCCTCGACCCGACCCGCACCGTCGACCACGCCAGCGGCTGGCACGACCAGGGCGCGGGCGACCTCCACAGCCTCCACGTCTACTTCCGCGCCTTCCGCGTCCCCCGCCGCCGCGACCCCCGCGTCCTGGCCCTCACCGAATACGGCGGCTACAGCCTGACCGTCGACGGCCACCGCAGCAGCGAGAACCACTTCGGCTACCGCCGCTACCACTCCTCCGAAGCCCTCACCCAGGCCTTCCGCCGCCTCCACGAGGACCAGATCATCCCCGCTGTCCCCCGCGGCCTCAGCGCCACCGTCTACACCCAGCTCAGCGACGTCCAGGACGAGATGAACGGCCTCCTCACCCAGGACCGCGAGGTCGTCAAACTCGACCCCGAAACCGTCCGCGCCATCACCGCCCGCCTCCGCTACGCGTGACCCGCCCGCACGACCCCCCTCGTCACGGACAACGACCGAACGCCCGTTTTTCGTCGAACTCACCAATGCCGGCCCCTCGGAAGGCGAGCAGAGTGGCAGTCCCCGACACGAGGAGACAGCCCATGAAGCTGCGCACTCTCGCCTCGGCGGCCGCACTCGCCGCCGCCCTGACCGTCCCGGCACTCTCGGCACCCGCCCATGCCGCCCCCACCCAGGCGGCCGGCCAGTCCTGCTTCACCATCCCGTGGCCACCCTTCGTCAAGGTGGAGCTGATCTTCCCGACGGGCGGCTCCTGGCGCCTGGCCCCCGTCACCAAGACCTTCTGCCACTGAACCCTGGGGCCCGCCACCGCGAGGACGCCACTCAGAAGGCGAACCAGTGAATGTGCCGGCAGTTGACGCAGACCAGGCACGTGGCGTCCTCGTTCGCCCACGCCAGATCCAGAAACTCCATGCCCGTGGTGTTCAGCTTGTACCGGCGCCGGTCGAAGAACTGCCCCCGGCAGACCAGACACGTGAGCATCTGCCCGTGGGGAAGGTTGTACCGCTGCGGCCCCTTGGCCTTCTTACCCTTGAACAACCCCATACCGAGCGAGAATACGTCCCTCTTCGTCATTGACCCTTTTTCATCCTTATTCTGGATGCGCCGATCACAGCCTGATCGCGAGTTGAGGGTCTGACCCTGAACGTAGAGAAGCTACTGGTAGATGGGTCGATCACCACAACCGACACCCGTCTCGGCCAGGAGCTTCGGTGCCTTCCATCGTGCTGTCGTTGATGTGTCGCGTTCAACGCCGGACTACGACGCCGGGATGATCAACCGTCACCGCGAGGCGCTAGCCTCGCCCTGGAGGCTGCTCAGCCCGGCCCGACAAGCCCTGCTCGTGCTGGACGGCACGCTGATCCGCACCGACCGCGTGGCGGCTGACCGTACTACTCCGAGAAACACCGCTTCCACGGGGCGAACATCCAGGTCGTCGCCGCACCTGACGGCGCGATCATGGAGGATCCTGCGCAGGCTGCGTTGCAGCCCCGGCAAGGCCGGCCACCTGGTCAAAGCCATCGCCGTCCTGCAGAACCACCGGGTCACTCAAGCGACCCGAGGATGAAACGGGTTCACCGAGCCGGCATGGACGCGACCCCCGCCGTCGGCGACTATGGAGGTCTCAGAATCCCGGAAACCTGCGCTCCGGGGCTATGCCCTTCGGGGCGCGGACGCCCCTGGCCTTCAGGATCTCCTTCTCAAGGGCCTCTTCGTTCTCTTCGTAGACCTTGGCGATCCTGAACAGTGCCAGCGCGCAGTCTTCAAGGCTGTAAACGCCATCGTTCAAGCTCACGATGACGGAGGTGACCACATTGCCGTAGTTCTCGGGGAGTCCGGCGTCGTCTCCGGCCGATCCGAAAGTGCCCGACTGGAGGTATGCCTTGTCCAGCGCCTTGACGGCACCCACCCAGTCGAGAGCCGCTTCCTTGATGGTGTCACCGGATTTGGCGATCTGTCGAAGCTCATAAGCGGTGTAGTCGCCGGCCATCTTTTCGTCACATCCTTTCCGCGATATGTCGGCCTATTCTCTGGGCGGCCTTCTCCAGCACGGAGTCCTTCACTCCCCTGTACTCGCCGTTCGTGTAGGCGACCGACACGATGACGTCGGCTTTACGCAACTCGATGCTGATCAGCCCCTCGTAGGCCTTGGACCAGCAGGCTTCATCGACGCCCTGGAACCGAAGCGGACTACAGGGCATCGAACGCACGGAGATCGCCTCGGAGTACATCTGGCGTGCCGCCTCGGTAGTGGACTCCAAATCGTGCTTCTGCGCTTTCCACAGCCCTTCGCGCACTGAGACGTCGAGTTTTCGGTTGACATCCCTCCGGCTGTAGCCGCATCCGCTGTAGACGGGCCGCTCGGGCTCCTGGGGCTGTCCCAGCAGGTCTTCCCGGAATTCGGCGTCGACGAGAGAGCACGCGTCAGGCGCATGCCAGGCCCGAAGTACCGTCGGTGACGGCTCCACCTCTCGTTCGCCGGAGGAGCAACCGCCCGACGCGAAGAGCGTCAACACTGCGACCAGACAGGGAACTCTCAGTCTCATCCTCACGTGGGTTCCCACTTACTCCGGTCTCGCACACTCGGGGGGAAGCCGCCGGGAGGGCTCACCGACAGAGTCGTTCCCTTGAGGCTCTTGATCGAAGCCTGGTAGTTCGACAACGTCGTCGTGAGCGTTCCCTTGATTCCGGAATACTCGATCGCAAAATTCTCCAGGGCCACTCGGATGGCAAGCGTCTCTTCGTTGTTCTCATTACCGAAGATATATCCGACGTTGTTGCCTATCGCAATCGCCGCCTTCGCTATGGCCTGATTCCTGTCAACACATGCCTGCACGACATGCCTGTACATCTCTATGATGTTCTCGCCGGCCGCGACGAGTGCATCGAAGTCCTTGTCGGCGATCTTGATGTTGTTCGTCATGAAATCCTTGTAGGTGCCGTATGCAGGACCTTCCCAATACGTACCCAAGTCATTGAACGAACTGAACATGTTCTGTGCCGCGTCATCGATCTTCTTGGCTGCGTCGTGCCAGGCGTCCACCGCCTCCAGCACCTTTTCCGGTCTTCCACCCAGCTTCTTGGCGTGCCGGAGCATCTCCACCGCCAGAGCAACGTGCACCGTCGACGACAACGCCTTCTCCAGCGTCGACAGTTCCCCCGGCGGGGGTTCGGTGGGGGTGGGGACGACCGGTGGGGTGGGGCGTCTGCCTCCGCCGGGCCTCTGCGCCATGACCTCCGCCTTCCGCGATTCAGAATGAGAAATGCCGAAAGATCTGTTTCCGTGCCGCCGTGCGCTCCGCGATGACCTGCCGTCTCAGATCGGTGATCGAAGCCAGCAGCCGTTCGCCCAGCTTCCTCAGATCCGATGTCCGCACTGCGGCTTCGATGAGCCGGATCTCTACCAGCTCGCCCGAGCCGAGCATGGTCACCTCACCGAGACCGACTTCCAGTTCTCGCCGGAACAAGGTCGTGGCCAGGCGCTCGTCATACTCCTCCGCCTCCCGGAAACTCGCCTCTATGGCCTCCCGTTCCCGCTCAAGACGCATGAGGGAATCGACCAGCCCGGCGCGTGCGGTTCGGAGCGACGCCAAACGCGCATCGCGGTCATGGTTCACCGCTCTCCCCTCCCAGGAGTTCCGCACGCAGCGCCCTCGCCCTCTCCCCGTTCTCCCGAGCCGCGGTGTTGATGGCCTGGACGAGCGCGGACCCGAGCGAGCGTGTTCCCCGGGCACCGGCCGCCGCAGCATCGACTTCTATGGCGAGGAGCGTCCCGTGCCCATCGGTGCCGATCCGCGCCATGCCCTCGAGCACATTCACCTCGTATCTTTCCGACTCGAGTCGGCACTCCAGTTCCCGCAGTCGTTCGCCGAGCCCTTCATCCGGGGGTTCTTCGTGTACCGCCTCGGCTTCCGCCCTGTACCGAAGTGCGGCCGTGTCCGGTGGTTCCAGCGGAGGCTCATACCTCCTCGGCCGCTTTACTTCCTCTTCCGGTTCTTCCTCTCCGACGAAAGGAAGTATTCGATCTCGGGCCTCGACATCGTTCTTCGGCGCGAACGGGGTTGCCGTATTCAGCAGGTCTATGAAATTTTGTTCATTGTGATCCGGCACGGATGCTCTCCTTGTTCGCCGATCCGGCTCGGTCGAAGATTCTGCCACGCTCCGACCGTAACGATCAACGCTTGACCTCACGTCGTCGGCAGCCGCCTCCCGCGCACTTCACCCCTGTGTGGAATATCCTGAGGTTAGAGTCAGATTGCGATGGGCTCGACGAGGAACGGCGTAGGCAATCCACGCTAGTTCTGGCCGCAATCGGTCAGGAACCCTTTTGTTCCTCCCCCTTGAATCCGTCTCGTCCAACCGGTTCGAGGGCCGAAGGGTTTGGTGTCCGGCGGCTTGGCGCGGATGAGGAAGTCGGTGGCGGCGGTGGGGGTTCGGGTGATGCGAAGGTCCGCGGGGGGAGTGCGGGAGCGGTGGGTGAGAACTCGGTGCAGAAGGCCTGGGGACGCTGGGAATGTCGCTGGCGGGCGTTAGGGTTCGACGCGTTCTAGGCCGGTCGGAGAACCCTGTACGGGGTCCGCGGTCAAGAGGGGCGGGAGTACGCTCCCGGATCCGTCTCGGAGCAGAAACGCCACCATGCCCCGCCCCTCTCTCCGCGGCGGGCCGCGCTGACGCGCACGCGCCTCAGGTCGGGGAGATGTGCAGAGATTCGGCGTGAGGGTGAGCATGCCGCCCGCGGCGATGTCCTTGCGGGCGTAGCCAGCGGTCTGGAGGAGGCCGGTAACGCCTTGGGCGTGGTAGAGGCGGAGTGATTCGGCTGCTGTTTCCAGGCCGATGTAGGGGTTGTAGTCCTTGCTGAGGAAGTCGCTGTAGGGCTGCCGCCAGCCTTCCTGCTCGGCCTCCCGAGCCGGCTTTCGTGCCGCGCCCCCGAGACGTCGTAGTAGGTGAGGGGCGCGGCGACGGACTCCCAGGTGACGGAGATCTTGCCGGGCTCGATGCGGCCGAGCTGGGTGGCTTCGGGGCGGGGCGGGCTGGTCGTGGCGGACGCGCGGCGGTCGTACAGCCTCTACCAGTGGATGGCGGGAGTACAGGGCCAGGCGCCCTTGGTGGGTGGTGTGCCCCGGGCGGGGGCGGGGTGGTGGCGGTGGGGTAGACAGGGGGGATTCGCCTATTTTGCACCGCGCGGTTCGGCACGGATGCGGGCCGTGGGGTGCGCCGCTGGTCGGGGGACTACGAAAGGGAGGCCGTCATGCGCGGAGCCGTCATCCATGGTCCTGGAGATGTGCGGATCGAGGAGCGTCCCGAGCCGGGGATCGTCGAGGCGGGCGATGCGGTGATCCGTGTCGT
Organism: Actinocorallia libanotica; assembly: GCF_039525175.1. Taxonomy (NCBI): domain Bacteria; kingdom Bacillati; phylum Actinomycetota; class Actinomycetes; order Streptosporangiales; family Thermomonosporaceae; genus Actinocorallia; species Actinocorallia libanotica. Next base: position 84,306 of record NZ_BAAAHH010000025.1, on the reverse strand, counting down.
CGCCACCTGCGTGTGCGGGTCTGATCTGTGGAGTTATCGGGGGATCGATCAGGTTCGGCGGCCTCGGCCGATGGGGCACGAGTACGTCGGGGTGGTCGAGGAGGTGGGGAAGCAGGTCGCCTCCGTTCGGCCGGGGCAGTTCGTCGTCGGGTCGTTCTTCGCCTCCGACAACACCTGTCCGGTCTGCCGGGCCGGGTATCAGAGCGCGTGCCAGAACCGGGTGCACATGGGCGAGTGCCAGGCCGAGCGGATCCGGGTTCCGATGGCGGACGGCACTCTCGTGGCGACGCCCGAGCAGCCGGCGGCGGAGCTCGTGCCGAGCCTTCTCGCGGTCTCGGACGTCATGGGCACCGGCTGGTACGCCGCCGTGGCCGCCGAGGTCCGGCCCGGGGCCACCGTCGCCGTCGTGGGGGACGGCGCCGTCGGGCTGTGCGGGGTGCTCGCCGCCAGGGAGCTGGGCGCCGAGCGGATCATCGCCATGAGCCGGCACGAGCCGCGCCAGCGGCTCGCCCGCGAGTTCGGCGCCACCGACGTCGTCGCCGAGCGCGGCGACGAGGGGGTCGCCCGCGTCAAGGAGCTGACCGGCGGTGTCGGCGCGGACTGCGTCCTGGAGTGCGTCGGCACCGACGAGTCGATGCGGCAGGCACTGCGGTCGACCCGGCCCGGCGGGAACATCGGCTTCGTCGGCCTCCCCCACAAGGTGGACATCCCTGGCAAGGAGCTGTTCGCCTCGCTCATCGCGCTGCGGGGCGGCCCCGCGCCCGTGCGCCGCTTCCTGCCCGACCTCATCACGCGCGTATTCGACGGCCGGATCGACCCGGGCAGGGTCTTCGACATGACGCTGCCGCTGGCGGAGGTCGCCGAGGCCTACCGGGCCATGGACGAGCGCCGCGCCGTCAAGGTGCTGCTTCAGCCCTGAGCCCGCCGGGTGCGTTCGGCCTGCCAGCGGTCCACCAGGGTGGGGAGCTCACGGAACATGAAGCTGTAGAAGTCGCGCATCTCGGCCAGTCGGCGGGCGGCGAGGGTGTCGCGGCCCGCCGCGGCTATGCCCTCGTCGGCCGCCTCGAACATGGCCTGCACGACGGTGTTCTGCGTCGACATGAGGACGGCCCAGGCGCCTTCGCGCAGACGGTAGTGCTCGCGGCGGCTGCCGGGGGCGGGCACCCGTTCGATCAGCCCGACGGTGAGCAGCGCCTTGAGTGCGCCCGACACCGAGCCGGAGCTGAGGGTCAGCCGTTCGGCCAGTTCGGGCGCGGTGACGCTGTCGTCCTCGGCGAACAGCAGCGCGGACAGGACCCGCGCGGTCGCCTTCTGCAGCCCGTTCTGGGACAGGGTCAGGGCCATCCGCTCGGCGGCGTGGGCGAGGTCTGCCACGGCCGTCCTCCTCTTCATCGATCTTGACGGAATTCTAACGCCTCTGAGTCTTCAGAAATCTCTGAACATTCTGATACCTTCGCGGCATGAACACGGCGATCGAGCTGTCCGGGCTCACCAAGGACTACGGCTCCCGGCGCGGCCTGAACGACCTGTCCCTGCGGGTGGAGGCCGGACAGGTCTTCGGCTACCTGGGGCCCAACGGAGCAGGGAAATCCACCACCATCCGGCTGATGCTGGACCTCATCCGCCCCACCGGCGGCACCGTCCGGGTGCTGGGGCTGGACCCGCGGGCCGACGCGGTGCGGCTGCACCGCCGGATCGGCTACCTGGCCGGCGACTTCGTGGTCGACGGCCGCCAGCGGGCCGGCGAGTGCCTGGCCTTCCTGGGCGACCTGCGCGGCGGCGTCCCCGCGGCGCGCGTCCTGGACCTGGCCGACCGGCTGGAGCTGGACCTGTCGGCCCGGGTCAAGAGCCTGTCCAAGGGCAACCGGCAGAAGGTAGGGCTCATCCAGGCGTTCATGCACCGGCCCGAACTGCTGATCCTGGACGAGCCCACCTCCGGTCTCGACCCGCTGGTGCAGCAGACGTTCCTCGACATGGTCTCCGAGGCCAAGGCGGCCGGGCAGACGGTGTTCATGTCCAGCCACATCATGAGCGAGGTGGAGGCCGTCGCCGACCGGGTGGCCATCATCCGCGAAGGCCGCCTCGTGGCCACCGACACCGTCGCCGCGCTGCGCGCCCGCTCCTTCCTCCAGGTGCGGATCGACTTCGCCGAGCCCGTCGCCGCCGAGGAGTTCGCCGTCCTGCCCGGCGTCACCGAACTGGAAGTGACCGGCTCCACGCTCACCTGCCGGCTGGACGGCCGTCCCGACGCCCTCGTCAAAACGGCCGCCCGCCACACCGTCACCGGCCTGCACGCCGAGAGCCAGGACCTGGAAGAGCTGTTCCACGCCTACTACACCGGCGAGAACCCCGCCGCGACCCCGCATAAGGACATGGCATGACCACCACCGTGCTGCCCGGCGTCTCCGGCCCCGCCCGCGCGTTCGGGCGTTCGATGTTCACCAAGACGCTGTTCGACAACCGCCGCATTTTCACCGTCTGGGCGCTGGCCACCGGCCTGCTGGCGCTGATGTACGCCAGTTTCTACCCGCAGATCACCGCTGACGCCGCCGCCAACGTGCCCGAAGCGATGAGCGGATTCGGCTTCGACGACCTGGGCTCGGCCGCCGGATATCTGCAGGGCGCGGTGTTCGGGCTGCTGGTGCCGCTCCTGGCCACCTTCTACGGAGCCGCCACCGGCGCCCGCATGATCTCCGCCGACGAGGAGTCCGGCCACCTCGACCTGCTGCTGGCCCACCCGATCAGCCGCACCCGCCTGCTGCTGCACCGCTTCGCCGCCCTGGCGAGTGGAGCCGTGCTCATCGCGGCCGCGGTCCTGGGCGCGATGCTGGCCATCCGCACCGGCGCCGGGCTGGACTCGGTCTCCGTCGGCGGCTTCACCGCCCAGGCCGTCACCCTGGCACTGCTCGCCCTGCTGTTCGGAGCGCTCGCCACCGCCATCGGCGCGGCCACCGGCGGGAGCCGCGCCACCGTGTTCGGCACCGCCGCCGGAATCGGCGTCCTGGCCTACGCCGTCAACGGCTTCGCCCCCCAGGTCGGCGCCGACTGGCTGCGCCTCCTCACTCCCTTCCACTACTACATCGGCGGCGAGCCGCTGAAGAACGGCCTCCCCCTGGCCGACGCGTGCGTTCTGGCCGCCGCCACCGCCGCACTCCTCGCTGCCGGGACCTGGCGCTTCACCCGCCGCGACCTCGGCCGCTGAACACCCGCCCAGGCCGGTCGTCCATGGCGCCGCCCTCGGTAACGCGGTCCTTCGCCGCCGTCTCGTACGCGGCGAAGGACCGCGTCCGCTTCGAACGCACCCGTCCCTGACGGGGGAAGCGGCGGGCACGGAAGAAGAAGATGGCCCCCAGCGAAGACCGGAGAGTGAGCTGGGGGCCGACTGGGGAGGGTGGCCGCCCCAGAACCTGCGGCCGCTGTCGCGGTCGTCGCGGGTCCCACGCTGACACGGGGCCGGGGATGTCGTCGAGCGATCCGTGTCCGGGGGACGTCCAAGAGAAGTTGGACAAATAACACCGCAGGTCAGCGGGTCAGCCGACGCGGACGTCCAGGAAGATCGGACGCTTGCCGGGGAAGAAGGTGCGGCCCTGGCCGTCGACCATCTTCCAGTAGATCCGGCATTTGCCGCTCTTCCGCGGGGCCCGTACCCGTACGCGGAGGTCGACGCTCTCCCCCGGGCGGGTCCGGGGGATTTCCACGCGGTCGGGGGCGTCGCAGATCGCGTCGTTCGCCCGCATGAGGAAGCGGCCTTCCCATTCCACCGTGCCGGTGTTCCGGATCCGCCACACCTTCTCGAAGGACTCTCCCCGCCGCACCAGGGTGCCGTCCGGGTACGTGATGTCGCCTTCGAAGACCGAGTCGTCCACCTGGATCGTGGGCTGTGCCGCCGGGGGCTTCCGGACGGGACGCTCCTCGGAGAAGAACGCGACGCCACCCGCGACCGCGACGAGTACCGCGAGCGCGGCGACGGTGACGAGACCGACCGTGTTCAGCCGGGGGCGCCGACCCGGGACGACCTGCGGGGCGGTCACCGCACCCGCCGACTCGCCCTCGAAACCCGCCGCAGGCACGACGGCTTCCGCCTCCGCGGGGGCGTCTTCCACAGCCTGGGGAACACCTACCACCGGCCCGGGAACGGCCTCCGCCCTCCCGGTCTCGGCGACGGCACCGGGAAGGCCGGTGTCTCCGAGTTCCGCGAGGGCTTTCGTGCGGCGCCAGAGTTCGTGCCACTCCCGTTCGGTCTCCGCCGCGTCGTGTCCCAGCCGGTCGACCGCCAGGACGCGGACGAACTCCCAGGTCGTGCCCCAGCTCGCCAGGGTCCGCCCCTGGGCCGCGGCGGCCAGCGACGACTTCGACGCCGCCGCGCCCAGCTGGGAGGACATCTCCGTGAAGGACGGGTCGCCGGCCTCCAGCTTGAGCCGCCACAACCGGTCGGCGAACGCCTCGACCGGCCCCGCGGCCGGGTCGGGGCGCGCGGGTCTCCGCCCGCGCTGACCGCTCCCGTCCGCCTGCGCTGCTTCCCGCACCTGACCCTCCCGGCCCGAATTCCCCACACGACACAAAGAAGAGCGGAATGCCCGGGAGCCGACGATACCGAGCCGCCTGACAGATCCGTGGCGAACCTGTCAGGCGGCGGGGCCGCGGGCGACCACCA
>NZ_BAAAHH010000025.1:0-79642 GCF_039525175.1 Actinocorallia libanotica | reverse complement strand
ACGTCCGGCGCGGCGGGCGCGCCGTGCGCGCCCGCGGCGTGGGAGGAGGAGGCGCTCAGACCTCCAGGACCCGCAGGGCGGGGTAGCGCGGGGAGTTCAGGTAGAGCTTGTCCGTGCCGTGCTCCTTCTCCAGTTCGAGCACGAACCGGTACCGGTAGAGGCCGGGGCGGGCGGAGCTCATGACGGCGCCCGCCCAGTAGTAGTAGACGGCCGTGTACTTGTCGCGCATGCGGTCGGGGCCGCCGTAGACCTTGAGCTCGGTCATCATGCGGCGCTCGGCGGGGTCGTCCTCGTCGCCCTTCTCGATGTCGAGGAAGACCAGGTTGTTGATCTTGGGCATGGGGGGCCAGGTGCCGTCGGCGCGGCGGTGCATGTCGATGGGCCGGATGATCCAGTTGACCACCTGGCCCTGCTTGCAGATGGTCTCCAGGTGGTCGGTGCCCTGGCCGACGCCGCCGATGCTGTTGTCCATCATGTACAGGCAGCCTTCGAGGGACTCGGTGGCGGCCGCCTTCTCCATGTCGACGAGCGTGACGACGTTGAGCTGCACCGAGTTGAGCTGGCCGCGGCTGGCGAAGTCCGAGGCCTCGTACGACTGGCTCACTTGCGCTCCTTCGCTTCGGCGGAACCGACCAGGTACGGGGAGAGGTCGGCGATGAACGGCTCGGCCACCGCGCCCAGCAGGAACGACAGCCGGTAGGCGACCGGCTGGGTCGGCTCCTGCTTGACGGTGGCCGTCCAGAACGCGATGTCGGTGCCGGGGTAGATCTGGCGGACGGGTTCGGCGATCCGCCGGTCGATGTCGACGCCGACGAGGGCGACGAACGTCTCGCACTCCAGCGGGAGCGCGTTCCACAGCAGGGTGTCGCCCTTGCGCACCCGCGTCCGCAGTTCGAGGGTGCCGAACCCGGTCGAGCCCTCGGTCCGGTTGGTGTCGTAGAGGTAGAGGCTGCCGTCGATGGTCCCGGCGCCCAGCGCGGCGACGGGGTCGACCACCGCGGTGATCGTCACGGGCCGGGACGTGCGCGGCGCCGACTTGGTCCTGGGGGGCATGATGCTCCTCCGCTCGGGTGCGTGGTCAGAAGACGGCCGGGATCGGCAGCATGCCCAACCCGGAGCCGGTGAAGGCGTTGCGCTTGGGGTCGGTGATGACCTCGAGGGCGGACTCGCAGGTGAGGTCCACCGACTCCCAGACGAGCTCGTCGTTGCGCTCGATGAGCTCGTGCAGCTGGATGTGCATGGTGTAGGCGTAGGTGCCCGGACGGCTGGTGTCCACGGTCGCCGCCCAGTACCAGCCGTCGTAGATCATGTCCGGCGAGCCGTACTGGGCCGGGTACATGATCTTCTCGGTGACGGCGGGTCCGGTGATGTCGGTGATCACCGGGGTCGGGTAGTTGTAGGTCTCCGTCGCGTTCGCCCCCGCCACCTGTCCGGTGGCGTCCAGGACCTTGCCCGTGGTGAGGCTGCGGCTGGTCTGGGGCCGCCGGGCCCGCATGGTGACCTTCTCCTGGATCTTCCCGACCTCGGAATCGTCGGACGAGTCCAGGTGGGCGATGCCCGACAGGGCCGCCCGGTCGATCGTCTGCGACCGCTCGGCCTGGTAGTTGCGCGGCACCGTCGGGGGCACCGCGCCGAGCGCGGCGGGCAGCCAGTTCAGCACCTGCTCGGTGGCCTGGGAGCCGTCGACGAAGGAGGTGCCGGGGACGATGGTCGTCAGCTTCCTGGTGCCCACTCCGGTCGATCCCAGGAACTTCATGTTGTCGAACCAGTACGCGTTCTTGTCGAGGGAGCGCTCCTTGAGCGCGTTCTCGACGTCGATGAGCACGATGATCCCGTGCTGCTGGGCCATGGTTCCGCCTTCCGGTTCAGGGGGTCACACGCGCAGCAGCGCGGGCGAGTCGACGTACAGCACGCTCTCGGGACCTTCGTGCATCTTGATGGAGAGCCGGTAGTGGTAGGGGACGCCCGGCGCCATGGTGGCGGGCACGATGCCCTCCCACACCAGCAGGTCGTGGTTCTCGAACCCGTTGGAGGCGATCGCGGTCGGCGCCGTCCCCGGGTGGGCGGACGCCGCGGGGGCGGGCGTCCCGTAGACGGGCTGAGCGGCGTATCCGGGGTCCGCGACGGTCTCCGCCGGCACGTGCGACGGGGCCGCCGGGGCCGGGGCCGCGCTGAGGAACTCGATGTTCTGGATCTCGACGGGCGTCTGGACGTCCACGTGGATGGCGGTCCACTGGACGACCTGGCCCGGGACGACGGCGGTGATGAGCTCGGTCGTGCCCTGGTGGCGGCTGCCGAGCCCGCCGTCGTCGACGAGGGACAGATTGCCCTCGTTCAAGGTGCGATCGGACAACGCCCCCACGGCGTCGACCATCACGACGATGCTGACCTTCTGTTTCACTGTGACTCCCATCGGTGTCGGTACTGCGGGAGGGATGCGGTCACATGCGGTCCCGCACGAGCGGGACCTTTCCGACGGACGTCCGCTCGATCTCCCCGGAACCGCGGGGCACGAACGTCAGCCGGAAGTCGTATCCGGAGCCTTCGATCGACTCCGGAGTGGCCTCGCGGTCGTTGAACAGCGAGAGCGAACGCGGCAGCGCGGCGGCGAACAGCCCGCGCCAGCCGCCGGGGCCCAGGGCCCGCTCGGCGCGCTCGGCCAGGCGCTCGGCGTCGTCGGCCGCCACCAGCAGGTCGAGCAGCTTGTCCCCGCGGTGGTTGACGAACTGCACGTCGAGGGCGACCTGGTCCAGGTCGATGCCGGCGACCCGGTGCAGCTCGGCGCGCAGCGCCGTCTGGGCGAGCGCCGCCGAGTACTGGCTGTCGTTGAGGTGCAGCATGTCGCCGCTGCGCCCGGCGAACTCGAACCGGCCGGTCTTCAGGCCGGGGCCGTCCATCGGCGCCCTGCGGATCACCCGGTCGCCGAGCTTGAGCCGCAGCAGCGGCGCCTCGTGCGCGTGCAGGCGGGTGACGACCAGCTCGCCCTCCTCGCCCTCGGCGACCGCCCTGCCGTGCTCGTCGACGACCTCGACGAAGTGCAGGCCGGGGACGACGGCGAGGTCGGGCCGCGTGTGGTCGAGCTGGAGCCCGATGCACTCGGCCTGGGTGGCGGCGAAGTAGCTGAGGATCGACACGTTCGGGTAGACCGTGCGGAGCTCCTCCTGCTTGCGCTGCGGGATCAGGCCGCTGCCGTACATGGCGACCTTGAAGCTCTCGCGGGCGTGCGCCGGCATGCCCGCGCCCAGCTCGCTGAGGATGCCGATGCCCGCGGAGATGCCCATCAGCGCCTTGGAGCCGGGGTAGGAGAACATGTGCTCCAGCACCGGCGCGGTGACGGGGCCCGCCCCGATGTAGTTGATGCCCGGCACCTGCGCCAGGACGCCGCCGACCATGGTGCCGCTGCTCCACATCTGGTAGTCGGCCAGCGTGGTGTACAGCCAGCGGGGGCCGAAGCCGCCCAGGTAGCGGCTGAGCTGGTAGGCGCCCATGAACGCGCCGGAGATCCGGTAGGTGTCGCGCAGCTCCCGCAGCGAGTAGACGATCTCCAGGGGGCGGCCGTCGCTGGTGCCGCCGCTGGCGACCACCTCGAACCCGCCGTAGTCCAGCGGCACGACCATGCCCGCGCGCGCCCCCATGAACATGTCGCGCTGGACGGTCTTGTCCGACAGCGGGATCCGCTCCCACTCGGTCAGGTCGGCGGGCGCCGAGGTGACGCCGAAGTAGTTCAGGCGCTCCCGCCACAGCGGGTTCAGCAGCACGGTGTTGACGATCTGCTGGAGCCGGCGCAGCACCAGCGCGTCCTGGACGTCGTGCGGCGTCTCGCAGTAGGGGACGCCGACCTGGCGGGCGCACTCCTCCAGCTTCCCGGCGAAGGCGGGCAGGGCGGCGACCTGCGCGGCCGAGCGCGGTTGCAGCTCCTCCTCGGGGATGAGCCGCTCGGCCAGGTCCGCGGCGGTGGACGCGGTGTTCGTCAGGGTCATGGTCATCGTTGACTCCCGTCCTCACGGCCGCCGGCCGCCGCGCCCTCGCGCAGCACCCGGCTTCCGGTCGTTCTGATCTCGGTGATGAGCAGGTCCAGGTGCTCGGCGGTGATCTTGTGGTTCATCAGCACGACGCGCAGTGCCGCGACGCCGCCGATGTGGACCTTGGAGATGAAGAAGCGCCCGTCGGCGCGCAGACGGTTGCGGATCGCGAGCTGGAGGGCGTGCAGGTCCGCGTCGTCGAGGCCTTCGGGGGTGAAGCGGAAGCACAGGATGTTGGCCTCGGGCTCGTGCAGGACGGTGAAGTCCGGCTCGGCGGCGAGCATCCGGTGCGCCTGGACGGTCATCGCGCACAGATGGTCGATCTTGCGGGTGAACAGCGCGGGGCCGTACATCGACCAGAGCGTCCACAGCGGCATGATCATCGGGCGCTTGGTGCATTCGAGGTTCTTGTCGCCGCTGTCCAGCGCGCTGTAGACGTCGGGCTCCTCGTCGAAGACGTAGCTGGCGCGCTGCCGGAACGCTCCGGCGGCGGCGCTTCCGTCGCGGTAGAACAGCAGCGTGCAGGGGGCGGGGACGAACAGCATCTTGTGCGCGTCCCAGGTCAGGGAGTCGACCTCGGCGATGCCGCGCAGCCTCTCGCGGTGGCGTTCCGACAGCAGGAGGCTCGCGCCGTGGGCGCCGTCCACGTGCAGCCAGATACCGCGCGGACGGGTCAGCGCGGCCAGCTCGTCGAGGGGGTCGAACGCGCCCATCGCGGTCGTCCCCGAGGAGGCGACCAGGCAGAACACCCGCAGGCCCCGCTGTTCCGCGGCGTCGAGGATCGGCGCCACCGCGCCGACGCGGATGCGGCCGCACTCGTCGACGGGGAGCCGGACGATGTGCTCCTCGCCGATGCCCAGCACGCCGGCGGCGCGGCTCACGCTGTAGTGCGCGTCCTCGCTGATCGCGATGGCCGGGCGGCCGCCCTCCTCGGCGACGCCGCGGGACCAGATGCCGGGGAACGCCCGGTTGCGGGCGGCCAGCAGCGCGGTGAGGTTGGCCATCGAGCCGCCGGACGTCGTCACCATCGCCGACCGCTCGCCGTCCCAGCCGAGGAAGCGGCCCAGCTCCTCGGCCATGAGCCGTTCCGCGACGTTGGGCAGCTGGCCCGCCTCGTAGAAGGAGGACGGCTGGTTGGCCACCGAGCTCACCAGGTCCACCAGGCCCGCCAGCGGCACCACGCCGGAGAACTGCCGTCCGAGATATCCCGGAGAATGGACTTGAATGCCGGTATTCAGATAAAGGTCCATTATCTGATGGAAACGGCCTTCGTCATAGCCGGCGACGTCATCGCGCTCGGCCGTCATCAGCTCTCGCGCCGCCTTCATCAGCACCGCCGGCTCGACCAGATCGAGCCCCTTGATCTCGGGGTCGTCCAGATAGCGGCGCAACCGCAGGGTGCACTGCTCCGCCGCCCGGTGGAACCCCGGCGGGTCGAAGGCGGCGGCCAGGCCGGCGTCCAACGAATTCCGCCTCCCGCCGTTCGTCGAATGGCCTGATGCCTTCTCGGCTCGGGCGAGTGATTCCGTCACGGGCGAAGACCTCCCCATCGGTCGCGTGCACGGAAATTCGAATCGCTTCGCATCCTAGGAGGCTCCCCGGGCGTCTCAACAGCCTCCTGACCGACTATGGACGCGCAGGTCAAAGGGGATGTCCGCAAGGAAGTTTCAGGTAGCCGATCGGCTGCGTGATTCAATCACTTGAACGGCGACATACCAACAAAAAGGCCCCGCGGGCAAAATAGTCATAACGAATAATTCGCCCATTCGCCGCCCCTTTTCGGACCACCGGGTCATGTGATACCCCACCTAAAGAAAACCCATGGAGTCATTAACAGGACCGGCTACCCTCTGCTAAGAGGCGGCGCCGCGGTTCCGTTTTCATCATCTCGATCGCCCCGTCGAAAATGATGCGGAGCACGGGAAAGGAGAACGATCAAGATGCGCCCCGGAGCATTCTTCGCCCTATCGGCGCACTTTCATCCACGGCCGTCGCGACGGCAGACGGTAACGTCGCCGCCCACCCCGGAGGAAAACGCGAAACGGCTGTCCCCGGCGGGCGTCTCCGGTGTCCGGGATCCGGCCCGGAGCGGACACGGTCCCGGAGACCACTCCAGTGCGATCGCGGAACTCCCGCACCGCCCGGCCCCCTCCGCCCCACCCCCGGCCGGGGTCCGGAAGGCGACATTTACCTAACGAAAGACTGGAATTCCCGCTTTCTGGAGGGACGGTCGGGGATAGTCGATCGGGCGCACGGGAGGGAACCGTGTGAGCAGACGTCACCGGAGGAACGGCGTGCTGGATCGGCTGAACCACCAGGGCAAGTTCGCCGAGGACTACGTGCGGGCGCTCGGCTCGGCGGCGGGGCTCCTCGTGTACAAGAACGACCTCGACCAGGACGGGGTCGACCTGGGGTTCCGCTACCCGGGACGGGGCGGGTACGTCTCCTCGCCCGCGATCGAGGTGCAGGTCAAGTCGTGGTCGGCGCCCGTGAGCAAGGGCGCCGAGCTGCACTTCCGCGGGCTGAACGAGGTGCAGTACAACAAGCTCGTCGAGGGGCCCTTCCTCGTGCCGCGCTACCTCTTCGTCGTCGTGGTCCCGACGGACAGCGACCAGTACGCGCGGGTCGAGACCGACGGGCTGATCCTCAGCAGGCTCTGCTACTACCGGGGGTTCGAGGGGGAGCGGCCGATCCCGTCGCCCGACAAGAGCCGATACCCGGCCGTGCCGGTGCCGCTCGGCAACGTCCTCACCGTCCGCGCGCTGCGCGAACTCGTCGGCGCGCCCACCGGATCGGTGGCGTGAACGCCCGGCTGTCGGTCGCCGACATCAGCGGGTACCTCGCCTCGCGGGGCTGGACGCGCCGGCCGGAGGAGTGGCGGGGCGCGTCCATCTGGGTGCACGAAGGCGACCACGAGATCCTCGTGCCGGGCTCCGACGGGTTCAGCGACGGGCCCCGGCGCGTCCGGGAGATCCTCGCGGTGCTGGCCCGCGTCGAGGAGCGGTCGCCGGAGGACGTCGCCGCCGAGATCGCGTCGCCCATGGCCGACGTCCACTGGTACCGGTCCGCCACCGCGCCGCAGGACGGCCAGGTGGGGCTCGCCGACACCGTCACGGCGCTCGGCGGCGTGCAGTCCGTCCTGGGCGCCGCCGCCAGGGCCGCGCTGAACGGGCCGCGCCCGGCGTTCGACGGCACGACGCCCCGGGAGGTGCGCGACCTGCTCGCCCGGGTGCGGGTCGGGCCGATCACCGCTTCCGCGGACCGGCTCATGGTCCGGCTCCCCCTCGGCTCCCCCGACGACCCCGGCGGCCCCGGCACCGACCCCCCGCTGGCACGCCGCACCCTCCTCCTGCTGCGGCGCACCACGATGCTCCTGCGCGACGCCGCCGACACGGCGGGCCGCGGCGGGGACATGGCCGTCTTCGACGACCTCGTGCGGGACGGGGTGTCCGCCGACCTCTGCGGGGCGCTCGCGCGCTTCGCCGGACCCGACCCCGGTTCCGGCTTCGAGGTCGGCTTCGGCTGGGCGCGGGCGCTCCCCGCGGACGTGCCGGAGACCACCGTGGCGTTCGAGGCCGAGACGGGCGCCCTGCTGCGCCGCGCCGCGCACCGGCTGCGCCGGCTGCGACGCGCGACGGCGTCCGTCAGCGGCCTCATCTCCACACTCTCCGACCACGGCGGCCGGGACCGCTTCAGCGTCCAGGTGCACGGCGACGTCACCGTCGAAGGCGGCGAGCCCCGCAAGTCGCTGTGGGTGCGGCTTCCCGACGAGAGCGCCTACGACCTGGCGGTCGAGGCCCACCGCACCAGAAGGCACGTGCACGCCTCCGGCACGCTCATGGACCTCCAGGGGCGGGTCGAACTGAACGCCACCGACTTCACCACGTTGACAGCAGACGCACCTCGGGAGACCTGAACATGGAGAACACCGCCTTCGGGACCAGAGAACGGGCCCTGCTTCTCGGTCTGATGACGTTGGGCGGCGAGGCGTCCAACCCCGAACTCCGCGACCACATCGGCGACGCGCTCGACGGCGCGGCCCGCCGCAAGGCGTTGTCCCTCGGCCTCGTCGAGGGCGAGAAGCGAGGCCGCTCCTTCCACCACAAGCTCACCGACAAGGGCTGGGCCTGGTGCGTGGCGGAGCTCTCGAACACGCCGCCCGCACGCGGCGGATCGTTCGCCCGCACCCTCTACGCCGTCCTCGCCACCCTCGACGGCTACCTCGACGCGACGGACCTGAGCCTGGGCGAGTTCATCACCACGTCCCGGAAGGCCACCGCCGCCCCGCTCCCGGCGGATCCGGAGGCGGACGACGCGTTGGGCGCCCTCGCCGCGGGCGGGACGGACGTCGCGGCGAGCTCCAGCTCGGGTCTCGCGGCCCTCGCCTTCGACGCCTCCGCCGCGAGCGGTACGGACCTCGCGGCGAGCACCGCCACCGTGAGCGCCGCCGTGAGCACCGCCGCCGTGGGCGCCGTGGCGAGCACGGCCGCCGTGGGCACCGCGGCGGAGGGAGCCGGTACGGACCTCGCGGATCTGGTCCGGGAGGCCTACTGGAGGCTGGCGCGGGAGCCCCAGGACTGGGTGTCGCTGACGCGGTTGCGGCCGCTGCTGGGCAACGCGTCGCGGCAGGAGGTCGACGAGACGCTGCGGCGGATGGAGCGGCTGCCGGACGTGCACCTGGTGCCGGAGGCCGACCAGAAGACGCTGACCGGGGACGACCGGGCCGCCGCCGTGCTCGTGGGCGGAGTGAGCAAGCACCTGCTGGCGATCGAGGCGCCGTGAACGACAACGAGGAACGCGCGCTGCGCAACGCCGCGAAGTCACTCGGGTGGGCGGCGACCGACGAGCACGCCTGGAACCCGCCGCCCTTCCACGTCGAGGGCATGCACCGGCGGGCGGAGCGGCTCGTCCTCGACGGCATCGAGGACGCCGTGGACAGCTCCGCGGACAGCCCCCTCGGGATCGTGATCCAGGGCGAGGGAGGGGCGGGCAAGACCCACCTCCTCGGCTGGGTCAGGGAGCAGATCGCCCGGGAGAACGGCTACTTCTTCCTGGTGGACTTCAGCGCGGGCGTCGACTTCTGGCGCCGCACCGCGGACGCGATGGTCGGGGACCTGGGGCGCCCGTCCCGCCCGGACGGGCCGGTCCAGGCCGTGGACGCGGTGCTGCGCCTAGCCGACCTCGCGGGTGCCACCGGCCGGTTCAAGGCGGTGGCCGACGGGGTCGCCGACCTCACCCGCGACGACCTCGACGCGCTGGTGGCCGGGATCCTGGCCAGGGACCGGCGGCTCCTGCGGTGCAAGGACACGATCCGGGCGCTCGCCCTGTACGCCCTCGCGTCCGGCCCCGCCCTCGACACCGGCCACGACCACCTGTCCTCCACCGACGAGGCGGAGGAGGGCGACCGCCAGGTCTGGGGGATGAGCAAGGGCGTCAGGAGCCCGCAGGACATCACGATCGAGCTCTCCGCGGTCCTCGCCCTGACCGGTCCCGGCGTCATCGCGGTCGACCAGATCGACGCGCTCCTGGAGCACTCCCTCAAGACGTCCGCCGAGGCCGAGCCGGAGCAGCGCAAGGACGCGATCGAGGAGATGGCCGGCGGGCTCATGGCCCTGCGGCACACCACCCGGCGCACCCTCTGCCTCGTGGCCTGCCTGCCCTCGTCGTGGCGGCTGATCCAGGACCGCGCCGTCGGCACCGCGCAGGACCGGTTCCGCACCTCGCTGATCCTCAAGACCATCGAGACGCCGGAGATCGCGCGGAACATCATCGCGCGGCGGCTGGAGACGGCATACGCCAAGACGGACTTCACGCCGCCGCACCCGCTGTGGCCGGTCGCCCCCGCCGCGTTCGACTCCGCGCCCGGCCTCACGCCCCGGGCGCTGCTGCGGCGCGTCAGCAACCACATCGAGTCGTGCCGCAACGCCGACGACGCCCGGCTCCTGGAGCGCTTCGACCAGGCCGGACCGTCTCCCGCGACCGACCCCTCGCCGCCGGTGCCGGTGTCCGAAGAGGAGCTGATCCGGCTCGACGGGCGTTTCGCCGAGCTGCGCGCGCAGGCCGAGGTGTCGCCGGTCTTCGACCCCGCCCGCGAGGACGCGCACGTCCCCCTGCTCCTCGCCGCCGCCCTCGACGCCTGGATCAAGGAGCAGGGCGACGCCGGACGCGCCTTCTCCGTCGACCCGCCGCCCGGCCGCATGCCCACCCTGCACGCGCGGCTCCGCCAGGCGCTGGACCCCGAGACCGAGCAGCAGCGCCACTGGACGTTCCGGATGATCGGCGCGTCCAACGCGATCGCCGCGCTCAACCGGCTCGCCCACGGCATGGAGGCCTCCGGGATCGGCCCGGACGTCCCCGACCGCTGCTTCGTCGTCCTGCGCAACCAGGCGTGGTCGGACGGCCCGAAGACCCGGGAGCGCCTGAGCGAGCTCAAGGAGTCCGGCGGCCGCTCGCTCGTCCTGCGCGAGGACGACGCCCGCGTCTTCGACGCCCTGCGCCGCATGGCCGCCGAGGCCGACACCCGGTTCGAGGCCTGGCTGTGCTCCCGCCGCCCGGCGAGCGGCACCGAGCTCCTCTCCGACCTCCTCGGCGACCTGACCGCCCCCGCCCCGGCCCCTGACGCCGTCACCGTTCCGGACCAGGCCCCGGCTCAGGCTCCGACCCCCGCCCTTACCCCGGCCCCAGCGTCCGTCCCGGCTCCGGCATCCGCCCCGGCTCCGGCATCCGCCCCGGCTTCGGCATCCGTCCCGGCTCCGGCATCCGCCCCGGCCCCAGCGTCCGTTCCGGCTGCGGCGTCTGTCCCGGCTGCGGCGCAGCGGCCTCCGGCTTCGGCTCCCGTTCCGGCCCCAACGTCCGTTCCGGCTGCGGCGTCCGTTCCGGCTGCGGCGCAGCGGCCTCCGGCCTCCGTGCCGGTTCCGGCCCCGGGACAGGCGTCGGCGTCGGCGTCGATGACGGTGCCGGATGAGGCGCAGGCTTCGGGGGACGGGCGGGGGGCGCCCGCCGTGATCGCGGTCGGCAGGAGGTACGACACGGGGACGGACCTCCAGGTGGAGCTGGCCACGCTGGCGCGGCACACCGCCGTCTTCGCCGGGTCCGGCTCGGGGAAGACGGTGTTCCTGCGGCGGCTCGTGGAGGAGTGCGCGCTGCACGGCGTGTCCTCGATCGTGCTGGACCCGAACAACGACCTCGCGCGGCTGGGCGACCCGTGGCCCGCGCCGCCGGCCGGGTGGGGGGACGGCGACGCGGAGCGGGCGGCGCGCTACTTCGCGGAGACCGAGGTGGTGGTCTGGACGCCGGGCCGCGCCCTGGGGCGGCCGCTGAGCTTCCAGCCGCTTCCGGACTTCACCGCCGTCGGCGACGACCGCGACGAGCTGAACCAGGCGCTCGACCTGGCCGTGGGCGCGCTCGCGCCGCGCGCGAAGGTGGACAAGGAGACCGCCAGGGCCACCGTGGGCAGGGCGGTGCTCCGCCAGGCGCTGCAGCATTTCGCGCGGTCGGGCGGCGGCGGCTTCCCCGCGTTCCTCGCGATGCTGTCGGCCCTGCCGTTCGACGCCGCCGGCCAGATCGAGCAGGCCGACAAGATCGCCGCCGAGCTGGGCCAGCTCCTGACCGCCGCGATGATCAACGATCCCCTCTTCGCGGGCGACGGGGAGCCGGTGGACCCCGCGCGGCTCCTCACCCCCGCCGAGGGCAAGCGGGCACGGGTCTCGGTCATCAGCTTCGTCGGCCTGAACGACGACGCGAAGCCCGGTTTCGTCAGCCAGCTGCAGATGGCTCTGTTCTCCTGGATCAAGCGGAACCCCGCCCGCGACCGCCCCCTGACCGGCCTGTACGTGATGGACGAGGCGCAGGCGCTCGTCCCCGCGACGCCCAAGACCGAGGCCCTGGCCAGCACCCTGACGCTGGCGTCGCAGGCCCGCAAGTACGGTCTCGGCCTGGTCTTCGCCACCCAGGCCCCGCGGGGGCTGCACAACCAGATCGCAGGCAACGCCAACACCCAGTTCATCGGCAGGTTGAACAGTCCCACCCACATCGAGGTGGTGCAGACCCTCGCCAAGGCCCGCGGCGGCCGCGCCGAACGCGTCGGCCGTCTCGGCACCGGCGAGTTCTACGCCTCCAGCGTCGGCCTCACCGAGGCCCTCGTCCGCACTCCCCTGTGCCTGAGCCACCACCCCGCCGGCCCCCTCACCGAACAGGAGATCCTGCAGCGCGCCCGTTCCTGAGCCCAGGCGGACCGGTGAGTGGCCTCCCTCACCGGTCCGCTCCCGGCCGAGGCCCCGAGCTGCACGGTCACCGTGAGGTTCCCAGGTCACCGAAAAGTGCCTTCTTCCACGTCAGAGGCCACTCTCCTACAGTTCCCAGGTAACCGAGAGAGAGCGAAGGGTCCCGTGGAAGCGGAGCCCTGGCAAGGAGGCGAACGGCATGGCCATCACCCTGATGAACCCCGAGGGACTTCCGGAGGTCCCGGTGTACCGGCAGGTCGCGATCGCGACCGGGTCGAAGCTGGTCTTCATCGCCGGGCAGGTCGCCCGGGACGCCGAAGGGAATCCGGTCGGCGCGGGCGACATCGCCGCCCAGGTCGAGCAGTGCTACCTCAACATCGGCACCGCCCTGGCCGAGGCCGGAGGCTCCTTCGACGACGTGGCGAAGCTGACCGCCTACATCGTCGACTGGACCCCCGACAAGATGCCCCTGCTCATGGAGGGCATCGCCCGCGCCTCCGCGAAGCTGGGCGTCGCCCCGGTCCCGCCGCTCACCGGGATAGGCGTGTCCGCGCTGGCCGAGCCCGACCTGCTGGTGGAGGTCGAGGCCACCGCGGTCCTCGACTGACCCGGGCCCGCCCGTTCCGGCGGCGCCGTCAGGTCGCTGCCCCTGAAAAGTGCGTTCTGTCCCGTCGATACACCCTTTCCCAGGGCTCCCGAGTAACCACAAAATTCCCCATTTAGGCTCTTGATGGGAGAGAAATCTCGGGAAAGGCGGAGATGAACGCCGTAGACGGGTCGCGTCGTACGTCCAAGGCCACCTGGGTGGCGGCCATGCTCTCCGATCTCGTCGACTGGATACGGCGCCGACCCGTCGAGATGCCGCCGACGGTGGCGGCGATCCGCCATTCCGCGGACACCAGGATGACCCTCTGGCTGATCGCGGGTTCGGACCTGGTCACCGCGGCGGCCATCGACCTGATGCTGCCGCCGCGATTCCGGCCACTGCATCTGGGCCTCGAAGCGGTGCTGCTGACGCTCGTGCTCGGCATCACGGCGATGATGTCCCGGGCACCGCATCTCCTCGGCGACGGGGAACTGCGGGTGCGGACGGGGCCGTTCGGTGAGGTCTGCGTCCCGCTCGCCTCGATCCGGACGGTCCGCGCCGCCCACGGGCGCGTCGACGGGTTCGGGCTCCGGGCCGACCCCGAAAACGACGAGGCCGTGGCGTGTTCCACGGCGGCCGGGACGACGCTGAGCGTCGAGGTGCGGCCGCCGGTTCCCGTACGGCTGCGCAAGGGCAGGGTCGTCGAAGCCGGCGTCGTGCGGTTCTCGGCCGACGAGCCGTCCGTCGCCGCCCGCCTCATCAGGGAGGCCGTCGCGGACGCGCGGGGCTGAGAGGCGGGTCAGCCCTGTTCCGTCCGGTCGGGCGGGAGCGTGTTCTTGTGAATGCGGCCGTCCTTGACGATGAGCTTCAGGTTGGCGTGGGGATCGCCCAGGACGGACAGGTCGCGGGTCGGGTCGCCGTCGACGAGGAGCAGGTCGGCCCAGGCGCCCTTGGCGATGACGCCCAGGCGTGCCAGGTGCGGGGCGTCGCCGTGGGCGGCCGTGTCGGCGGGGGTGGGGTTCTGGTACGGGTCGCGGGGGCCCGACCTGCGGAACAGTTCGGCGTTGCCGGAGGTGGCGATCTTCAGGGCCGCCTCCGGGCCGCCCGCGAGCCCGGCGAGGCGGGTGAGCATCACGTTCTGCCGGGCGCTCTTGGCCGGGTCCAGGAGGAGGTCGGTGCCGAACGCGAGCCGCACGCCGTGGTCGAGCGCCCAGGCGAAGACGCGTTCCGCGCCCTCGCACACGCGGCGGTTCTTCTCGACCGACACGGGGTCGAGGTAGGTGTGGTCGCCCTCCTCGAACGGCTGGGTGCTCAACCAGACGTCGTGGTCGGCCAGGAACCTGATGTCGTCCTCCTCGGCCAGCTGCCCGTGCTCGATCACCTGGACCCCGGCCTCGACCGCGCGCCGGATGCCCGCGCCGGTGTAGACGTGCACCGACACGTAGGTGCCCCAGTCCGCGGCGGCCTGGACGCCGGCGCGCAGCTCCTCGGGGGTGTACTGCAGCACGTCCAGGGGGTCGTGGGGCGAGGCGACGCCGCCGCCGGCCATCATCTTGATCTGGGAGGCGCCCTTCCGCAGCTGCTCGCGCACGCCCGCGAGCACCTGGGCGCGCCCGTCGGCGACCCGCATGATCCCCAGGTGCTCGGCGCGGGACGCGGTTCCGCCCAGGGCCGTCGGCACGTCGTAGACCATGCCGAAGTCGCCGTGCCCGCTGGTCTGCGACAGGCCCGCCTGGCTGGGATAGATCCGCGGCCCGGGGAGCACGCCCGCGTCGATGAGCCGCTTGAGGTCGGCGGTGTCCCCGGCCATGTCGCGCACGGT
Organism: Actinocorallia libanotica; assembly: GCF_039525175.1. Taxonomy (NCBI): domain Bacteria; kingdom Bacillati; phylum Actinomycetota; class Actinomycetes; order Streptosporangiales; family Thermomonosporaceae; genus Actinocorallia; species Actinocorallia libanotica. The sequence continues at coordinate 64,990 of NZ_BAAAHH010000025.1, read as the reverse complement.
GGTGAAGCCGCGCATCAGCATCGCCTCGGCCTCGACCGCGCCCTTGAGGTAGCCCAGCCCGGTGCCGCCCAGCACGAGCTCGGCCTGGCCGACCCCGGCCAGCATGACGTGCGCGTGCGCGTCGGCGAGCCCGGGGATCAGCGTCAGCCCGCTCCCATGGACGACGGTCGTGCCCGCCCCCGCCATCTCGGGCGGCGGCCCGTCCACGTCCACCTCGGCGATCTTGGAGCCCGCCGTCACCACGTGCCCGCTCCGGAGCCCGTCACCGATCCCGTCGAAGATCCGCACGTCGCGGATCACGATCTTCCCGTGTTCGCCCACGGTCGCCTCATCCCCGCCGGCCGACCGTCCAGACGGCCCCCGGCCGGGCTTTGCCGAAGGCTGGAGGTCGCCGCACCCGGGAGCCCGCCTGCGCGTCAGATGTCCCTGCGGAGGGTCGTGAGGAGTCCGGCGGCCAGGGCCGCGGTGGTGTAGGCCGCCATGGCGGCCAGGGCCGGGAGGGCGGCCAGTTCGGTGAGGTTGGGGAGCAGGTAGGGGGAGACGTCCCAGGGGAGGAAGGACGCCAGGGCCGGGAGGACGAAGATCAGGGCGGCCAGGGCCGTGAAGGTGCCGGCCGTGGCGCGGACCAGGGCGCCGAGGCCCAGGCCGACCAGAGCGGCCGTCGTCAGGAGGAGGCCCTGGAGCAGGGCGTCGGGCAGGGTCGTGGCCGCCGCTATGGGGGCGGGGCGGTCGCCGGTGATGAGGGCGCCGGCGGTGAAGGTGGCCAGAGCGATGAACTGGCCCGCCGCCAGGGCCGTGGCGGCGGTGACCGCGGCCTTGGCCAGGAAGAGGGACCTGCGGTCGGGGACGGCCACGGCGCTCGTGCGGATCATGCCGGTGGCGTGTTCGCCCGTGATCGCGAGGGCGCCCAGGGCGGCCAGGCAGAACTGGGCGAACGGGAGGACCAGGACGCCGGGGTCGGCGGAGGCGAAGACGGCGCGCGTCTCGGGCGGGGAGGCGTCCCAGTCGGCGACCATGAGCGCGGAGACCAGCGCCGCCGGGACGAGGACCGCCGCGGCGGCGGCGAGCAGGGCGAAGGTGGAGCGCAGCGTGCGGAGCTTCAGCCACTCCGAGGCGATCACGTCGGTCATCGGTACTCCACTTCGGTGCCGGTGAGGTGCAGGTACGCCGCTTCGAGCGAGCCGAAGCGCTCGGCGAGCGCGGAGACCGGCTCGTCGGCGATCAACCGGCCCCGGCCGATGACCACGACGTGGTCGGCGGTGAGCGCCAGTTCGGCGATCAGGTGGCTGGACATCAGGACGGTGCGGCCCTCCGCCGCCAGTTCGCGCACGAGGTCGCGGATCCAGCGGACGCCGTCGGGGTCGAGGCCGTTGACCGGCTCGTCGAAGATCAGGATCCCGGGGTCGCCGAGGAGCGCCGCCGCGACGCCGAGGCGCTGCCGCATCCCGAGCGAGAAGCCCTTGATCCGCCTTCCGGCCACGCCGGCGAGGCCCGTCCGCTCCAGCACCGCCCCGACCCGCGACGTCCCGATGCCGTTGCTCCGGGCCAGGCAGCGGAGGTGGTCGGACGCCCGGCGCCCGCCGTGGACGGCGCCCGCGTCGAGCAGGGCTCCGACCTCGCGCATCGGGTGGGGCGAGGAGGCGTAGGGCCGTCCGTTGACCAGGGCCTCGCCCGAGGTGGGGGCGTCCAGGCCGACGACGGCTCGCAGCGTGGTGGACTTGCCCGAGCCGTTGGGGCCGAGGAAGCCGGTGACACGGCCGGGGCGCACCTGGAAGGACAGCCGGTCGACGGCGAGGGTGGAGCCGTACCGCTTGGTCAGTTCGTTCACTTCGATCACGCGGCCCAGGCTCCCCCGCCGGGGGCTCCCGCCGGATCGGAGCCAGGGCCGAACTCCGAAGTAGGAGCACGGTCTGATCCGGCGGGCGTCCGGCCGGGCTACCTTCGAGGACGTGCTCCTCAACCGACGCCGCCTCGTGGCGGTCGACGCCGTGGTCGCGGCGGGCCTGGTCTGCTCCGCCTTCCTGGCCGTACGGGAACCGCCCGCGCCCGAACCGGTGGCGGTCTCGCTGGCCGTGGCGGTCGCGCTCGGCGCGCCCGTGGCCGTCCGGCGGCTCTGGCCGCTGAGCGCGTGCGCGGTCGTCGTCTGCGCCGCGGCGGCCTCCTTCGCGGCGCGGATGATCCCCGACTACGCCGCCCCGGCGCCCTACGCGTGCCTGGTCATGGTCCTCTACACCGTCGCGCTCGCCGGACGCTGGGAGCCGCTGGCCGCGGTCTCGGCCCTCGCGATGCTCCTCGCCGGGCAGATCGGCCCCCGGCCTCTCGTGCTGCTCGCCCTCGTCGCGCCCTGGGCGACCGGCTTCTACGTCAAGGAGAGACGGGCGTTCGCCGCCAGGTCGGCGGCACAGCTCGCCGAGCAGGCCGTCGCGGAGGAACGGCTCCGCATCGCCCGCGAGATGCACGACATCGTCGCGCACAGCCTGGGCGTCATCACGGTGCAGGCCTCGATCGCCGCGCATGTGGCCGAGGCGCGTCCCGCGGAGGCCGGGAAGACGCTCGGGCTCATCGAGGAGACGGGCCGCAGGGCGCTGGCCGAGATGCGCGCCACGCTCGGCGTCCTCCGGGCACCGGCCGATCTCGCCCCGGCGCCCCGCCTCGCCGACCTCGGCTCGCTCGCCGAACACGCCGCGTCGGCCGGTGTCGAGGTGCGGCTGGACGTCGCCGACCTGCCGCCGCTCTCCCCCGGCCTGGAACTGGCCGTCTACCGGATCGTCCAGGAGGCCGTCACCAACGTGATCAAGCACGCGGCTCCGGCGACCTGCGAGGTCACCGTCACGCGCGACCTCCGGATCACGGTCGTCGACGACGGCCCGGGCGCGCACGGCCACGTGCCGGGGCACGGCCTCACCGGCATCCGCGAAAGGGTGGGCATGTACGACGGCGAGTTCTCCGCGGGCCCGCGCCCCGAAGGCGGTTTCGCGGTCTCGGCCCACCTGCCTCTGGAGGCCGCCCGATGATCCGCGTCCTCATCGCCGACGACCAGGCGCTGCTGCGCGGGAGTTTCCGGCTGCTCGTGGAGACGGCGCCGGGGCTGGAGGTGGTCGGCGAGGCCGCCACGGGCGCCGAAGCCGTCGGACTCGCCGCTTCGGCCCGGCCCGACGTGGTGCTGATGGACGTCCGCATGCCCGAGATGGACGGCATCGAGGCGACACGGCGCATCACCGCCGCCGAGTCGGCCGCCCGGATCCTCATCCTCACCACCTTCGACCTGGACGAGTACGTCTACGCGGCGCTCCAGGCCGGCGCCAGCGGCTTCCTCCTCAAGGACACCCCGCCACCACGGCTCCTGGAGGCGATCCAGGTGGTCGCCTCAGGCGACGCCCTCCTCGCCCCCTCGGTGACCCGGCGCCTGGTCGCCGAGTTCGCACGCCACCGCCCGTCCCCCCCGACAGTCCGCGGCCTGGAGGAGCTGACCAGCCGCGAACGGGAGGTCCTCGCCCTCATCGCCCGCGGCCTCTCCAACACCGAACTGGCCGACCACCTGACCCTGAGCCCCGCAACGGTCAAAACCCACATCGGCCGTCTGCTGGCCAAGCTCCACGCCCGCGACCGCGCCCAACTCGTCATCACCGCCTACGAGACCGGCCTGATCACGGCCCGCCGACACTGACCCCACCCCAAAGCCCCGTCATGGAGCCTTGAGGGGCAGAGCCGAGGACCGCTTCTAGGCGGGAGGCGGGTGCGCGGGAGGAGTGAGAGAGAACGGGGCGGGTGTGCGGCCGGGAGTGGTCGGGTAGGTGGTCTTCGGTCGGGAAAATGCCAATGTGGAACTCTCTCGGCTGAATGGGAGGGTTCGCATGGCGGGTCGGCTGGTGGCCAGGGTGGCGCTGGTGGGGGTGCCTCTGCTGGTGGGGGCGGTGCTGGTGGCGCCGGGGGTCGGGCCTGCGGCGGGGGCGGGGCCCGCGGTGAAGGCGGTGGCCACGGGGACGGGCGGGGCCGTGTCGACGGTCGACGCCGATGCCAGTCGGGTCGCGGTGGACGTGCTCAAGCGGGGTGGGAACGCGGTGGATGCCGCGGTGGCGGCTGCTGCGGCGCTCGGGGTGACGGAGCCGTATGTCGCGGCGCTCGGCGGGGGCGGTTTCTTCGTCTACTACGACGCGCGGACGCGCAAGGTGCACACCATCGACGGGCGGGAGACGGCGCCTGGGGCCATGCGGGCGGACTCGTTCGTCGATCCGGAGACGAAGAAGGCGATTCCGTTCGACGAAGCGGTCACCAGCGGGCTGTCCGTGGGGGTGCCCGGGACGCTCGCGCAGTGGGATCAGGCGTTGCGGCGGCACGGTACGCGGAAGTTGAGCGAGCTTCTAGAGCCGTCCATCCAGCTCGCGGAGAACGGATTCCGCGTCGACCAGGAGTTCCACGACCAGACCGCGCTCAATGCCGGACGGTTCGCTGACATCGTGCCTACGAAGGAGTTGTTCCTGCCCGATGGGACTCCGCCCGCGGTGGGGACGGTCTTCCGCAACCCGGATCTGGCCGCCACCTATCGGGAGATCGCCGAACGCGGGATCGACTGGTTCTACCGGGGCGAGCTGGCCAAAGAGATCGTCCAGACGGTGCAGAAGCCGCCCGTGGCAGACGCGTCGACGCGCAAAGTCCGGCCCGGACTCATGGAGGCGGCCGACCTCTCCGCGTACAAGGCGCCTTTCCGAGCCCCCACGCGCGTCGACTACCGGGACCTGGAGGTCTACGGGATGGCTCCTCCGTCATCCGGAGGCTCCACGGTCGGCGAGGCGCTGAACATCCTGGAGCGTTTCCCGCTCACCAAACGCGACCCCGTGCAGGCGTTGCACTACTACCTGGAGGCGTCCAAGCTCGCGTACGCCGACCGTGGCGCTTACGTAGGCGACGTGCCTGAAGTGCCTCTGAAGCAGCTTCTCTCCGACGGATACGCCAAGGAGCGGGCCTGCCTGGTGCGTGCCGACACCGCGCTGAAGGCTCCCGTCGCCGCGGGTTCGCCCGACGGCTCATACAAGAAGTGCCCGAAGGTCTCCGGAGAGGGGCGGGCGCTGTCCTATGAGGGACCGCAGACCACCAACCTCGTCGTCTCCGACAAGTGGGGCAACGTCGTCGCCTACACGTTGACCATCGAGCAGTTCGGCGGCAGCGGCCTGACCGTCCCCGGCCGCGGCTTCATCCTCAACAACGAGCTGACGGACTTCAGCCTCACCCCGACTGCGGGCGACCCGAACACGGCGGGTCCCGGGAAGCGCCCGCGCAGCAGCATGGCGCCCACGATCGTCCTGAAGGACGGCAAGCCCTTCCTCGCCTTGGGCTCCCCCGGCGGCTCGACCATCATCACGACGGTCCTGCAGATCCTGCTGAACCGGCTCCACCTCGGCATGGACCTGCCCGAAGCGGTCGCCGCGCCCCGCGCCACCCAGCGCAACACGGCCGAGACCCTCGCCGAACAGGAGTTCCTCGACCGCTACAAGTCCGCGCTGACCGCCAAGGGGCAGAAACTGGCGCTCTTCCCCGGCCCGCCTCCGGTCATCGGCGCCGCCACCGCCCTGGAGTTCCTGCGGCCCCACCTCGTCCAGGCCGTGGCCGAGCCGACCCGCCGTCACGGTGGCAGCGCGATGGTCGTCAGGCCCCGCTGAAGCCGTAGAGCCAGTCGACGTAGGTGTAGTCGTGCGGGGCTCGCTGCCGGAACAGTGTGTTGCGGAGCAGGCGGCCGACTCCGTCGGTGTGCCAGATGTCGCCCCAGAGGCGGGAGGCGGCCTGGACATGCGCCGTACGGGCGGTGCGGGCGTCCTCGTAACGCTTCAAGGCGACCGACCAATCCAGGTCAGAGGCCAGTTCCGTGGCCAGGCAATGGGCGTCTTCGATCGCCTGACAGGCGCCCTGAGCCAGGTATTGCAGCATCGGGTGGGCGGCATCACCGGTCAGGACGAGGCGGCCATTGATCCAGTTGGGGATCGGCAGGCGGTCGTACATCGGCCAGCGGCGTGTGAGACTCAACGATTTCAGCCCCGCACGGGCCTTCGGGCCGCACCCTGCGAAGACGGCCTCCAACTCCTCCGGACCGCCCCAGTCCGCCTCGCCCCGCTCGTAGGCGGACGACTTGAAGACCGCGACGGTGTTGAACATCCGCCCGCCGCGCAGCGGATACTGGATGAGGTGGCAGCCGGGACCGACATAGCCGACCACGGTCTCCAACGCCTCGGGCTCCAGATCGAGCCGCTCGACGGGGAAGGCCCCCCGGTACGCCGCATAGCCCGCGCATACCGGCTCGTCGTCACTGAACCTGGCGCGCAGCCGCGAGTGCAGCCCGTCCGCGACGATCACGAGCCGGGCCCGGTGCTGCCCGCGAGCGCTGGAGACGACGGCCTCCTCATCGCCGGTCGCGGCGTCGTAAACCTCGCAGCCGGGCACCAGCTCGACGCCCGCGCGGACGCAGGCGCGGGCCAGGACGTCGAGCAGGTCACCGCGATGGATGACGACGTAGGGGGCTCCGTAGCGCGCGGCGAACCCGCCGTCGAGCTCCAGGCGGGTCAGCTCCTCCTCGTCGACGGCGTCCCGGAGCACCAGCCGGCGGGGCGAGACCCCCAGGCCGAGGATCTCCTCCAGCAGCCCCCATTCCCGGAGGACGCGGGTGGCGTTGGGCGCCAGCTGAAGTCCCGCGCCGATCTCCCCGAACGCCGGCGCGCGTTCCAGGACCCGGACGGAGTACCCCGCACGGGCCAGCGCGCAGGCGTTGGCGAGTCCGCCGATGCCGCCTCCGACGACCACGGCGTCGACCAGCGCGTCGCCCATCACCGCCGCCCTTCCCCGACCGTCCACAGATGATCATGGTTTCCCGGGGACACCCCCGGCAAACGACCCGAGGGCGGCACACCAGACGCATCCCACCGCTCAGGCGAAATCCCCGGAGCCCGGCCGTGCCGTGCCGGACACGCCCTCTTCGAGGGTCCGCGCCAGCAGGCCGAGCGACCGCAGGACGTGCGCCCGCTCCCCGCCCAGGCGGGCGAGGAGCTCGGCCTCGATCCGCAGCTGGTGGGGGAAGAAGTCGTCGATGGCCGCCGCGCCCTCGGGGGTGATGGTGACGAGGGCGGCGCGCCCGTCGTTGGGGCTGGGCTCGCGCACGATGTGGCCGCGGCTCTCGAGCTTGGCGAGGGTCTTGCTGACCGCGGCCCGGGACAGGCCGTGGTGGTCGGCGAGGTGCCGGGCGATGACCGGGGTCCGCGCGTGGCGCAGGGTGATCAGGAGATCGACCTCGGGCACGGTGAGCCGGCCGCCCTGGTAGAGGGGCTCCAGGGCCAGGCCCAGCAGGGCGTTGATCCGCTTCAGCAGCGCGACGACCTCCATGGGGGAGGTGTCGAGCTCGGGGTGCCCTTCGGCCCACCGGGCCCGGACCTCAGAGGGTGGGGGCAACAACGGTCCTCCTTTTGTTAACCAGTGAACTACCCATTACCATTCTGCGGGTGACCTCCGCCTCGCCTCCCCCGCCCACGGCCACCGCCCCGCCGGCGCGGACCACGGGTCTGATCGTCGTGCTGGGCGCCCTCACCGCGATCGCCCCGCTCACGACCGACATGTACATCCCGGCCCTGCCCTCCATGGGGGAGGCGCTGGACGCGGGGAGCTCCTCCATCCAGCTGACCCTCACCTCGTTCCTCGCCGGGCTGATCCTGGGGCAGGTCGTCGCCGGACCGGTCAGCGACGGCCTGGGGCGGCGGGGCCTGCTCATCGGGGGGATGATCGGCTTCGCCGTGACGTCCCTCCTGTGCGCGGTCGCGCCCGACGCCGAGACGCTGATCGCCGTCCGGTTCCTGCAGGGAGCCACCGGGGCCGTCGGCATGGTGCTGGCCAGGGCCATCATCACCGACCGCTTCCACGGGCGCGACATCCCCCGCTACTTCGCCATTCTGTCGCAGATCCTCGGCGTCGCCCCGGTGGTCGCCCCGGTGATCGGCGGCGGCATCCTCGCCGTCTCCACCTGGCGCGCGGTCTTCTTCGCGCTCACCCTCGTCGGCGTCCTGCTGCTGGTGTCGGTCCTGCTCAAGGTGCCCGAGACGCTGCCGCCCGAGCGCCGCCGCAAGGACGGCCTGGCGGGCACCTTCCGCGCCATGGGGCGGCTGGCCTGCGACCGCGCCTTCCTGGGGTACGCGCTCGTCATGGCCTGCGCCTCGGCGAGCCTCTTCGCCTACATCAGCGGTTCCAGCTTCGTCTTCCAGAACCTGCACGGCACCTCGTCCACCGTGTACTCCCTGATCTTCGCGAGCAACGCGGTCGGCATGCTGGTCGCCGGCGCCCTCTTCGGCAGGCTGTCGTCCCGCCGCCCGGTGAACCTGCTGCTCACCGCCGCCACGGTGCTGTCCCTGCTGGGCGCGGCCGCCCAGGCGGCCATCACGGCCGCCGCAGGCGAGACCCTCGCGGGCACCTGGATCACCCTCTTCCTGGCCGTGGGCGGCATCGGCATGCTCTTCCCCGCCGCGATGACCCTGGGCCAGACCCTGGGCCGCGCCGCCCCCGGCGCCGCCTCGGCCCTGATGGGCGGCCTGCAGTTCCTGTTCGGCGCCCTGGTCTCCCCGCTCGTCGGCCTGTTCGGCGAGTCGAGCTCCCTGCCCATGGCGCTCATCATGCTCGCCTCCATGCTCCTGGCCGCGCTCGCCCTCCTCACCCTCGCCCGCCCCTGGCTCCGGCAGGGCGAGGTGACGGCCGGAGGCCACTGACGGGGCGCCGCCTCAGCGCCGCCGGTCCTCCGCGGGGCCCGCTCCGACGGTGTTCCGCATGAAGCCGTCCTGGAAGAGCAGGTCCTGGAGGCGGTGCATGCGGGAGCGGAACTTCTCGCGCGCCTCGGCGCCACCCGGCCCGGGGTCGTTCCCGTCGTACGGCAGGAGGCCGCCCTGGACGAAGCCGTAGATGCAGTAGCTGATGACCATCGACACCATCTCGAAGTCCGGGTGCCCGACCGCCTCAGGGCCGAGGAGGTCGAGGGACCGACGGTAGACCGGGGCCAGGAAACGCTCTTCGAGGCCCTGGAAGTCGGCGGCGTCGGACAGCCTCCGGTGCTTCCATATGGCCGTCCCCTCGGGATGGTCCAGATAAAAGTCGAGGATATGGTCGAAATAAAGGCGAATGCCTTTCCGATCGGGTGTGTAAACACGCTCGATCTCGTCCAGCATCGCATTCTGCTCCTGGAAGAACCTCTCCATGACGAGCAGGTAGACCCCGCTTCGTCCGCCGAGCGCGGCGAGGGCGCCGGGCCCGGCACCGGCGGAGTCGGCTATCATTTCCGCGCTGGTGCCGTCATAGCCGAGTGCGGCGAAGAGACGTTCCGCAGAATCGATGATCCGGTCTCTCTCCTGCCCTGTCTCCGACGATTCCGTCATGACTTGATTTTATGGACGGGCGGGCAGGCCCGACCGTTCCCCAGGAAGATCCTTGGCGATGGCCGCCGCGCGGAGGTCAGCCCCGGGCATGCCGGCGATGGCGCGAGCGGCGGAAGGAGGACGACGTCCGCCGCACCGGCCGGACCCCTGTCGAGAAGTTTCCTAACCGAACGGCTAGCCTTCGCCCGGCCCCTCGGTTACAGTAAAACCGTCCGGTATCCGGACTCCCCGATAGTGCCGTATTTCCGTGCGGCACTCCTTCCGGCATTTCCCGCCGATGACGAACGGTGCCCTTCTCCGCATCGTCTCCCCGGCCCGTGCAGCGCGCCAAGACCCAGGCAAATCCCCGAGCGGGACAATTACCGAACGTTCATCCGGCCGAAACAAGGGTCTTGTCGCGGGAGGGGAAAAGATTTAAGTTACTCGCTGGAAACCCGCTGGCGAGGAAACAGGGGCGACACCATGGAGAACCGGGATCTGCGTCGAGGAGCGGCCGTCCCGACCCCGGGACTGCGGGTCGCGGGCGCGATCGCGGCGACGGCGCTGGCCGTCTCCCTGTCGGCCGCCCTCGCCGGGCAGGCCGCCGCGGGCGGAGGCGGGGTGAGCACGAGGGTGGCGCGCGCGGACTGCGGGCCCGGCTCCTCCCCGGAGACCGGCCTGCAGGGGCAGGTGCCGCTCAAGGACCGCAAGAGCGGCCGCAGCAAGCGGGGATACTCCTGCAACCTGGAGCTCGTCAGCCGCTACCAGGGCCAGGGGCAGGCCACCGTCGGCGCGTCCTACGGCCACTGCCAGTACCTCGGGACGATCCTGCCGGGCGCGGTGACGTCCAAGCGGCCCGGCGTCAACGTCATCGACATGGCGAACCCGCGCAAGCCGCGCCTCGCGGGCTCCCTGGTCAGCCCCGCCACCGTCGGCGGCACCTGGGAGACCCTCAAGGTCCACCAGGGGCGCGGACTGCTGGCGGCGGTGTCCGTCGGCGCGCTCAGCGGCGGGTTCTTCGTCTCCGTCTACGACGTCAAGACCGACTGCGCCAAGCCGCGCCTCCTCAACGGGATCAAGGGCACGAAGCTCACGATGCCCGGCGCCTTTCCCGGCCACGAGGCGTCCTGGTCGCCCGACGGACGCACCTACTGGACGACCGGGACGGTGGGCGGCACCATCGCCGCCCTCGACATGACGAACCCGCGCAAGCCCAAGGTGATCTACAACGGGATCACCGGCCTGGTCAACCACGGCGTCGGCGTCAGCGACGACGGCAGCCGCATCTACGTGGCCGACATGCCGGCCGGCGTCATCACCTTCGACGCCCGCGACGTCCAGCGCCGCGTGCCGCGCCCGCAGCTGCGCCAGATCGCCAAGACGACGTGGACCGACGGCCTGGCCACCCAGCACGCCATCCCCTTCACCGACCGCGGCAGGCCCCATCTCGTCGTCGTCGACGAGCTGGGGTCCGGCGGGGCGCGCATCTTCGACATCTCCCGGGAGCGCAGGCCCGAACTCGTCCGCAAGCTCAAGCTGGAGATCAACCGGCCGGAGCATCTGAAGCTGCGCGGCGCCGACCTGGCGCGGAACGGCATCTTCGGCTACGACTCGCACTACTGCACCCTCGACCGGACCGCCGACCCCACCGCGATGGCCTGCGGCTGGGCGCAGTCCGGCATCCGCGTCTTCGACATCCGCGACCTGCGGAAGCCGCGCGAGATCGCCTACTTCAACCCGCCCGCGCAGGTCGGACAGCGCCACCGGCTGACCAACTCCGCACACGCCTTCGTGCCCTTCGGCGCCTACTTCTCCGACGTCCTGCAAGGCGGCGGCGAAGGCGGGCTCCACACCGGCGAGACCGACATGACCGCCGACTGGTGCATGTCACCCCCGCGCTTCGACGGCGGCAGGCTGTGGGTCTCCTGCGACGACAACGGCGCCCTGCTGCTGCGCTTCACCAACGGCGCCTACCCGCTGCGATGAGCACGCACCGCGCCGGGCGCCTGTTCTCGGCCATCGCCCTCCTGGTCATCGGGGCGACGGCGGCGCTGCTGCTGGACGGCCTCACCGGTGACGACCGCCGCCCAGGCGAGCCGGGCCGCGTCGACATCGGCTTCGCCCAGGACATGGTCGTCCACCACCAGCAGGCGGTCACCATGGCGCAGACCGTCCGGGACACCGCGAGCCCGCCCGTGCGGCGGCTCGCCGTCGCGATCGAGCTCGACCAGCTCCGGGAGATCGGCCACATGCAGGGCTGGCTCGCCCTCTGGGAGGCTCCCCAGCTCCCCTCGGGCCCGCCCATGACCTGGATGAGCGGGCATTCCGAGCACGCCGCCGACCGGGAGATGCCCGGCCTCGCCTCCCAGGACGAGCTCGACCGCCTCGGCGGTCTCAAGGGCAAGGACCTCGACGCCTTCTTCCTCCAGCTCATGATCCGCCACCATGAGGGCGGCCGCCTCATGACCACCGCCGCCGCCCGCGACGCCGCCGTCCCCCACGTCCGCGCCTACGCCAGGACCATGACCATCGAGCAGCGCCAGGAGACCGCCACCATGTCCGGCCTCCTGTCCGCCCTGGACCGCGCGCCCCTCCCCTGATCCGGTCCCCGCACTCCGCGGGTCAGCGGTCGGTGAGGGCGGCGAAGGCCTCGTCGAGGAGGGCGGCGAGGTCGAGGGAGCCGTCGGAGGACGTCCAGCGGTCGATGGCCAGGGAGAGGCAGTCGAGGGCCGCGGCGGCGCGGACCAGGGGCGCCAGGGGCGGGGGGTCCGGGAGGCCCGCCCGGTCGGCGAGGGCCTGGGCCAGGCCGGGGCGCCAGCCGGAGTGCTTCTCCATGCGGCGGGCGCGCAGGGCGGGCGTCTGCTGGACGAGGCGGGTCAGGGCCAGGGTGCCGGACGGGTTCTCGCGGTAGTCCTCGAGGATGAAGTCGAAGGACCGGCGCAGGGCCGTCCAGTCGTCCTCGCCGGCGGGGCGGGCGCGCAGCTTCTCGGCGAGCTGCCGGCCCTGGGCGTCCAGGACGCTGAGGACGGCGTCCTCCTTGCTGCCGAAGTACCGCAGGAAGGTGCTGCGCGAGACGCCGGCCGCGGCCGCGACGTCGTTCACCGTGACCTGGTCGTAGCCGTTGCGGCGGAACAGGTCGAAGGCCACCTCGGCGAGCTCGGCCTTCACCGCCGCCCGCGCGATCTCCCTGGTGCCGCGCACCGTCCCCATCATCCGATCATGATATAAGACACCTTGCTGAAACTCGGTCTCATATTTAACACGATGACCGAACTATGAATCATGGAGTCACCTGTCCGGGAACGGACGTTCGGGGGAAGCGCGTGAGAGAGACCCATCCCACCAGGATCGTCGCCGTGCTGGCGTTCGCCGGCACCGTCGGCGCCATCATGCAGACGCTGGTCACACCGCTCATCGGCGAGCTGCCGACGATGCTGCACACCTCGGCGTCCAACGCCTCCTGGGTCATCACCGCGACGCTGGTCTCGGCGGCGGTGTTCATGCCGATCAGCGGGCGGCTGGGCGACCTGTACGGCAAGCGGAAGGTGCTGCTGGCGTGCTGCGTGCCGCTGACGGGCGGCTCGATCCTGTGCGCGCTCGCGTCCTCGGCGCCTTTGATGATCGCCGGGCGGGGGCTGCAGGGCGTGGGGATGGGGCTGGTGCCGCTGGGCATCAGCCTGCTGCGCGACGTGCTGCCGCCGCGGCGGCTCGGCTCGGCGATCGCGATCGTCAGCGCGTCCATGGGCATCGGCGGCGGCATCGGCCTGCCCGTCTCGGCCGCGGTCGCCGAGTACGCCAGCTGGCGCGCCCTGTTCTGGGGCTCCGCGGTGCTCACCGCGCTGATCGCCGTGCTGATCTGGCTCGTGGTGCCCGCCCCCGCGTCGCTGGCCTCCGGGGAGCGGTTCGATTACGTCGGCGCGGTCGGCCTGGGCACCGCGCTGGTCTGCCTGCTGCTGCCCGTGACCAAGGGCGCCGACTGGGGCTGGGGCGACCCGCTGACGCTCGGCCTGCTCGCCGCCGCCGCGGTGCTCCTGCTCGCCTGGGGCTGGTGGGAGCTGCGCATCACCCAGCCGCTGGTCGACCTGCGGGTGACGGCGCGCGCACGGGTGCTGCTGACCAACGTGTCCTCGCTGCTGATCGGCTTCGCGATGTACGCGCAGGCGCTGATCGTCCCGCAGCTGATGCAGCTGCCGGAGGCCACCGGCTACGGGCTGGGCCTGTCGATGCTGGAGATGGGCCTGTGGATGGTCCCGGGCGGGCTGATGATGATGGCCGTCTCCCCGCTGGGCGGCAAGCTGTCGGCGGCGCGCGGCCCCAAGTTCACGCTCGTCCTGGGCGCGCTGGTCATCGCCGTCGGCTACGGCTCCTCGATGTTCCTGCTGTCCACGGCCTGGGGGCTGATGATCGTGGCCATCGTGTGCAGCGGCGGCGTCGGCCTCGCCTACGGCGCGATGCCCGCCCTGGTCATGAGCGCGGTGCCGCCGTCGGAGACGGCCTCGGCCAACAGCTTCAACACCCTCATGCGCTCCCTGGGCACCTCCGCGGCGGCCGCCGTCGTCGGCGTCGTCCTCTCCCAGCTCACCATCACCGTCGGCCCCTACACGCTGCCCTCGGAGACCGGCTTCCGCACCGGCATGCTCGTCGGCTGCGGCCTCGCCCTCGTCGCCGCCGCCGTCGCCGCCACCATCCCGGGGCCGCGCCCCCACGGCGACGCGCCCGAGACCAGGCCCGGGGTCAAGGCCGAAGCCGCCGCCTGAAGCCCTTCCCCGGGAAGTCCGCCCGATTTCCGGGGCTAAAACATGAAATTCTTTCACAAGGGATCGTCCAGGTGACGTCTTTCCCGTATCGTCCGTTCGATGGCTACGGTTCTCCTGGTCGAGGATGACGACCACGTCAGGCAGGCGCTGCTGCGGGAGCTGCGGGCGCTGGGGCACGTCGTGCGCAGCGCCGGGCGGGCGCTGGACGCGCTGCGCGAGGTCGCCGCGCAGGCTCCCCAGGTCGTCGTCCTGGATCTGGGACTGCCGGATCTCGACGGCGGCGAGGCGCTGAAGATGATGCGGGCGGTCTCCGACGTGCCGGTCATCGTGGCCACCGCACGGGACCGGGAAGAAGAGATCATCCGGCTGCTGAGCTCGGGTGCCGATGACTACGTGGCCAAGCCGTTCTCGGCGGGCCACCTGCACGCGCGCATCGAGGCGGTGCTGCGGCGCGCCAGGGGGGCGCCGCAGCCGGAGGCGCTCATCGTGGGCGGGCTGCGGATCGATGTCGACCGGCGGCAGGCGAGCCTGGACGGGGCGCCTTTGCAGTTGTCCCGCCGGGAGTTCGACCTGCTGGCGTTCCTCGCGCGCCATGCGGGCCGGGTCGTCAGGCGCAGGGAACTGCTCGCCGAGGTCTGGCGGCAGCCCTACGGGGACGACCAGACCATCGACGTCCACCTGTCCTGGCTGCGGCGCAAGATGGGCGAGCGCGCGTCATCGCCGCGCTACCTGCACACCGTGCGGGGCGTGGGCGTGATGCTGATGGCGCCGGAGTGAGGCGCGTCAGTACTCGTAGACCTCGACGAGCGGAGGATGGCCGTTCCACGTCGCGAACACGGCGGAGCCGTTGACGCCGTCGGTCAGATCGACGCGCAGCCACTCCTCCTTCCGCCAGACCTTGGCCTGGAATCCGCTGTTGGGGGAGGCCGAGACGAGCCGTGCCGAATCGGCGGACAGGGCCAGCACCACACGGCCGGACTTCACCACGTAGGTGCGGACGTCACCGCCCGCGGGAGCGGGATCGGGCTCCGTCTTGGGGGGCTTGGTCGGACGGGCCGTGGGGCGTTCGGTGGCGGGCTTCGTCGCGGGCGGGACGGGTTCGCGGGTCGATGACGCCTGGGCCGTGCCGGAGGACGCGGTGGCCGTCGGCGCGGCGGGAGCGGGCTCCGACGCCGGAGGGCGTCCCTCGTGGACGGCCGCCTGGGCGGCGAGATCCGGGATCGGCAGCGCCGTGCCGCGCAGCGCGTCGCCCACGCCGGCCCAGCTGATCGCCATGCCCGCCGCCGTGGTGGCGATCCACACCGCGACGAAACCGATTCGTACCTGCATGGGGCCCCATTATGGTGATGCGCCGGTGAACAAGCCCGTCATACCAGCACAGAGGTGAGCATGCGAAGAGCACTGGCGCGCGTCGCGACCGCCGTGACGGCGATGGTGGCGCTGTCCTTCGTCGTCCCGCTCGGACTGCTCAACAGCCAGATGTCCCACGACCGGGCGCTGATCTCGGCCGAACGGCAGGCGGCCTCGCTGGTGCCGGTGCTGACGGTGACGAACGACCCCGACCAGCTCGACGCGGCGATCGGCTCGATCCCCGCCGGAGCCGCGGGACGCCTGGCCCTGCACCTCCCCACGGGCGAGGTGATCGGCTCCCCGCACGCGCCGGACGGCGACCTCGCCGAGGCGCGGCGCCTCAGCCGCACCTTCACCGCCGAGGTCGCGGGCGGGAAGGTGCTGCTGCGCCCGGTGCTGCTGGACTCCGGACGGCCCGCCGTCATCGAGGTGCACGTGCCGGAGGCCGAGCTCAGCCACGGCGTGGCCAAGTCCTGGACGATCCTCGCGCTCGTGGCGATCGCCCTGGTCCTGGTGTCCGTCGCGATGGCCGACCGGCTCGCGATCCGCGTCGTGCGGGCCGCGGACCGGCTCGCGCAGGCGGTGAAGCGCGTCGCCGGGGGCGACCTGGCCGTCCGGATCGTCCCCGACGGCCCGGCCGAGCTGCACGAGGCGGGCGAGGCGTTCAACCACATGGCCGACCAGCTCGCCCGGCTGCTGACCGCCGAACGCGAGGCGGGCGCCGACCTGTCGCACCGGCTGCGCACCCCGCTGACCGCGCTGCGCGTCAACCTCGACGGCCTCGCCGCGCACCCCGGCGACCCCACCCGGATCGCGCAGAGCCAGGACGCCCTCGGACGGCTGGAGGAGGCCGTCGACGAGCTCATCGCCGCCGCGCGCAGGACCGGCGGGAAGACCGCGGGCTGCGACGCCGCGGCGGTCGTCGGGGAGAGGCTGCGGTTCTGGTCCGCGCTCGCCGAGGACCAGGACCGCCTCTGGGACCTGGTCGCGCCCGGCGGGCCGGTCCCCGTCCCCGTCCCCGCGCCCGAACTCGCCGCGGTCATCGACGCCCTGCTCGGCAACGTCTTCCGGCACACCCCGCACGGGACGTCCTTCCAGGTCACCCTCCACCAGGGCGGCAACTCCACGGGCCTGCTGTTCGCCGACGCGGGCCCCGGCATCGCCGATCCCGAGACGGCGCTGCGGCGCGGCGCCAGCGGCGCCGGATCCACCGGCCTCGGCCTCGACATCGCCCGGCGGCTCGCCGAGTCCACCGGCGGCTCGCTGCGCGTCGGCACCTCCCTGCTCGGCGGCACCCAGATCGAGGTGTGGCTGCGCACCGCGCCCCGCCCGTCCCTCACGCGAACAGGCCGCCACACCGCCCGCCGAGCCCGCCGGAAGGGGCGGGCTTAGGCCTCGCTGATGCCTTCCTTAAGAGCTTCTGAAGAGCATTTTCCAGCCTCCTTCCGCGCCTTAGCGTCGGGGCGTCGCACCCCCTGGAGGCCAAGTTGAACAGCCACGTGAAGACCCTCGGCCGGTCCGCCCTCGTCCTGGCGGCGGCCGCCGCGCCCGCGGTCGGACTCGCCATGCCCGCCACCGCCCACGGCTCGATGCAGTTCCCGCTCGGCAGGGCGCTCACCTGCTACCAGGAGAACCCCGAGTCCCCCAGTTCCGCGGCCTGCAAGGCGGCCGTCGCCGCGGCCGGACCCCAGGCCTTCTACGACTGGAACGGCGTCCGCGTCGGCGACGCCGGAGGACGCCACCGCCAGGTCGTCCCCGACGGGAAGCTGTGCAGCGCGGGCGACCCGGCCTTCCGCGGCCTCGACCTGCCCCGCGCCGACTGGCCCGCGACCTCCCTGAAGGCGGGCACCCCCTACACCTTCCAGTTCAAGGTCACCGCCGTGCACCAGGGCGGCTTCCAGCTCTTCATCACCAAGGACGGCTACGACCCCGCCAAGCCCCTCACCTGGGCGAGCCTGGAGTCCCAGCCCTTCCTGACCGCGCCCGGCGCGACGCCCTCCAACGGCTTCTACAACCTCGCCGGGAAGATCCCGGCCGGAAAGAAGGGCCGCCACATCATCTACGTCGTCTGGCAGCGCACCGACAGCCCCGAGGCGTTCTACTCCTGCTCGGACATCGTCCTGGGCGGCGGCTCCACCACGAACCCGGGCACCACCGCGGCTCCGCGGCCGCCCGTCACCACCGCGCCGCGGCCCTCCGCCACGTCCACGCCGACCGTCGTCCCCAAGCCGTCCCGGCCCGGCAGGCCGACCGGGTCCGCCCGGCCCACCCGTCCCGGCAAGCCGGTCAAGACCACCGGTCCCGGCGGGCCGACCGGGCCCAAGCCCTCCTCGACCTGCTCTCCCGGCTCGCACGCCCACCACACCGACCCCTCGCACGTGAACCTGAAGAGCACTCCCGTGGCGGGCACCACCGACGCGCCGAAGACCTCCAGCACCGTCCTGATCGGTTCGATAGCCGGCCTCACCCTCGGCGGCCTCGCGGGGCTCCTCTTCACCGCCCGCCGCCGCGCCCGCAACTCCTCCTCCTGACCCCGGCCCGCCACGCGCCGAAGGCGGACGGCACTTCCCCGGCCGTCCGCCCCGCCGTCTCCGGAGGCGCTGGTTCCGCGAGGGCGTTCAGCCTCCGCCGGTGAAGTCCTCGCGGTTCAGTCCGGCGTCCCGCATGGCCTCCTTGAGCTTGGCCCCCGTCTCCGTCTCCTCCTTCGGCCGGGGGCGGCGGGCCTGGTCGTCGGGCTGGGGGAGGACCTGGTCGGTCTCATGGGTCTTGGGGGTCTTCTCTTCCGGCGTGGACATCGGGTGTCAGCTCCCTGCTTCGAATATGGATGTTGTGGGGCATACCCGAACGAAAGTGATGAAACGAGAAAAGGGTGAAGATCTTTCAACGATTGACCCGGAGTTGGCGAGCGCGGACCGCGGCGGCCCGCGCGGAACACCCGTCCCGCGCCCGTTCAGGGACGGGTGAAGGCGAGGACGGCGTTGTGGCCGCCGAAGCCGACGGCGTTGGACAGGGCCGCGGCGGGACCGGCGGGCAGGGGGCGCGGCGCTCCGGTGACGATGTCCAGGTCGATGGCGTCGTCCAGGTCGGCCAGGTGGGCCACCGGGGGGAGGAGCCCCTCGTGGAGGGCCAGGACGGCGACCAGGGCGCCGAGGGCGCCCGCGCCGCCCAGGAGGTGTCCGGTCATCGACTTGGAAGCGGTGATCGCCAGGCCGCCGGCGGCCGTGCCGAAGGCGGTCCTGATGCCGTTGATCTCGGCCACGTCGCCCAGCGGGGTACCGGTGGCGTGCGCGTTGACCGCCACGACCTCGGATGGGACGAGATCCGCGTCGGCCAGGCAGCGCGTCATCGCCTTCGCCGCGCCCCGGCCGTCCGTGGACGGCTGGACGATGTCGTGCCCCTCCGCCGAATAGCCAACGCCCGCTGCCACCGCGTACACCCGGGCGCCCCTCGCCAGAGCTGACTCCTCCGACTCCAGAACGAGCACCGCGGCTCCTTCGCCGAGGACGAAACCGTCCCGCGACTTGTCGAAGGGGCGGGAAGCCGTCGCCGGTTCTCCGTTACGAGTGGACATGGCACGCATCGCACCGAAGGCCGCCATCTGCAGGGGATGGATGCACGCTTCCGAGCCACCGGCGATGACCACGTCCGCCCGGCCGTTGCGGATCATCTCGGCACCGTAGCCGATGGCCTCGGAGCCGGACGCGCAGGCGCTGACCAGCGTGTGCACGCCCGCCCTCGCGTCGAATTCGCGGCCCACCTGCACGGCGGGGCCGTTGGGCGGCTGGCGGAACGGGGCGAGCGGTGAGACCTCCGCCCATCCCTTCTCCCGGAGGGTGTCGTAGCCGTCGAGCGCGCTGTGCAGCCCGCCGATCCCGCTGGAGACCACCACGCCGAGCCGGTCGGGGTCGAGCCCGGCCTCGTGTCCGGCGTCCGCCATGGCCTCCATGGCCGCGATCAGCGCGAACGCCTGGCTCCGGTCCAGCCGTTCCAGCCGCTCCGGGGAGAGCCTTCCGGAGGCGGCGGGTTCCACCGCGGCACTGGCCGCGAACCGTACCGGCAGTGCGTCGACGTCCTTCCAGGGAAGGTTCCTCGCACCGGATTCGCCCGCCAGCAGCGCCTTCCAGGTGGATGCGACGTCGCCGCCCAGCGGGGTGGTGGCACCCAGGCCCGTCACCACGACACGTGTCTTCTTCATATGCTTTTCTCCTCTTCATGTGGATCGCCGAGCGTGCTGAAGCGCGGAAGACCCTCGTCGGCCTGGTCGAGGGGATGCGGGACGGCGGTGGTGCCGCCCTCGTCACGGGTGCGGGCGGGATGGGCAAGAGCACGCTGCTCCACGAGGTCCGTGAGCGGGCGGAGGCGTCGGGGGCGACCGTGCTGGCGGCCGTCGCCGCGGCGGCCGAGAAGAACCGCCGCCTGGGCGTCATCGAGCAGCTGGTCTCCGCATCGGAACAGGTGCGGACGGCTGAAGAACTCCATCTGCTCGTCCAGCGGCTCGCGGAGCGTACGCCCGTGCTCGTCACCGTCGACGACGTCCACGAATGCGACACCGCCTCGCTGGAGTTCCTCCGGTACCTGGTGCGCAGAGCCGGGCTCTCCCGGGTCTTGGTCGTGCTCGGAGAACGTTCCGAGCCGAGCGGCTCGCGGACGGCCGAGCAGTTCCTCCGCGATCCGCGTTGCGCGCTGATCCGGCTGGCCGCCCTCTCCGTCCGGGAGACCGCGGAGGTGCTGGGCCGCGAACCGGGCGGAGGGCCGTCCGCCGCTCCCGAGTGGCATCGGATATCGGGCGGCAATCCGCTGCTGCTGCGCGCTCTGTTGCAGGACAGTGCCTGCGGTGACGGACCCGAGCCGGGTGCGGCGTTCCGGTTGGCGGTCCGGTGCCTTCTGGACGGCACGGTGTCGCGTACCGCGCACGGGCTGGGCCTGCTGGACGGTGCCGCGACGCCGCCGAGACTCGACCGCCTCCTCGCGCTGCCGCCCGGTACCGCCGAGCAGGCTCTCGCGGGCCTGGACGCCCTCGGCCTCACCGAGTCCGGCCGATACCGCGCCGAGGCCGTACGCAAAGCCGTGCTGGAAACGTTCTCCGCCACGGAACGTGCGGAATTGGAGCATCAGGTGGCCCGTCTTCTTCATGAAGAGCGAGCCACGGCCACCTCGATCGCCCGGCATCTCGTCGCAGGCGGATCTCCTGGCGCGGCGTGGGGTGTTCCGATCCTCCGGGAGGCCGCCGGTCTGGCATTGCTGGAGAACGACGTGGCATGGGCCATCACCTGCCTGCGAACGGCATATGACGCCTGCGAAGACCACTCCGAACGGGCGACCGTCCGTTCGGACCTGGCTCAGGCCGAATGGGAGGCGGACCCGGCAGCCGTCCTCCGGCACCTGCCCGAGCTGCTGGAAGACCAGCACGAAGGGAGGCTGGACACGCTGCGGACCGTCCGGCTCATCGGCCACCTGATGTGGCACGGCAGACCTGAAGCGGCCGACGGCATCCTGAGCGGCCTGGACGGCGGCGGTGAAGCGGCCCGCCTCTGGTTCGCCTACGCCTACCCCGTACCGGGAGCCCGCTACCGGACCCGTTCCGTTCTCGCCCGGATGCGGCTCGGCCGGCACGTCCAAGCCGTCGATCCGCACTCCGACGGAGCGCTCGTACTCCGCTCCCTGCTCTCCGACGGGCCCACCGTCCCGGCCGTGGAGGCCGCGGAAAGGCTGTTGCAGGAGCTGCTCCTCCACGCTCCACCGGTGGCTCCCGCGATGGCCGCGCTCGCTTCCTTCGTCAGGTCCGCCCGGCTGGACGAGGCTTCCACGTGGTGTGAAGCCCTGTATGAGAACGCCGAGGCGCGCACTCCGGCCGTCCGGGCGATCCTCGCCGCCGCCTGCGCGACCGTCGAAAGTCGACGCGGCGTCTTCGACACGGCTCGGGAGCGTGCCGACGAGGCACTCTCGCTGCTGAGCCCGGCCGCCTGGGGCGTCGTCATCGGCATCCCCCTGGCCGCGAAAGCCCTGGCGTGCACCGCGCAGGACGATCACGAGACGGCGGCGGAGTGCTTCCGCGTTCCGGTCCCCGAGGCGATGTTCGAGGCGCTTCCCGGGCTGCACTACTGCACGCCCGCGGGCTCCACCACCTCGCGGCGGGACGCCACCGCGCGGCGCTCGGCGACTTCCACGCCTGCCGGGACCTGATGGCCGCCTGGCGGATGGACGTCTCCTCGTCCCTCACCTGGCGCGCGCCCGCCGCCGAAGCCCTGTTCTCCCTGGGCGAAGGGGAACGGGCGGCGGCACTCCTGGCCGAGGGAACGGACCGGAAGGGACCCGACGCGCTCAGCGCGGCCGAAAGGCGGGTCGTCCGGCTCGTCCGCCGCGGCCTCGGCAACCGCGAGATCGCCGAAGAGCTCTTCGTGACGGCCAGCACCGTGGAGCAGCACCTGACCCGCGCCTACCGCAAGCTCGGCGTCCGCGGCCGTGCCGAGCTGGCCGCGGTGCCGGAGACCACCGCCCATTGACGCCGCCTTCCTTCCAGATGCCTCGGAAGGATAGGAACGGCTCTCACGCCGCAGAACCCCTGTTCGCCCGGCGGGAACCCCTCATCCCGGCGGTAGGGGGTGCCTCAGGACAGGAGGGACTTGAGGGTCGGACCGTGGGAGTCCATCCAGGAGCAGAGGTCGATGAAGACGGTCTCGGCCGCCACGCGGCCCGCGGCGTGGTGGTCGTCGCGGGCGCGCCGGAAGCGCGCGCCGAGCTCGTCGATGACCGCGGCGGGGTCGTCCCAGCCGTAGGCGGTGCAGAAGAGGGCGACGCGGCGGGCCTGCTCGTCGAGGTCGAAGAGCGGCTCGGCCACCGCGGCGAAGCACCAGACGGCGTGGCCGAGATCGGCCAGGCGGGTGCCGGGGGTGAGGGTGTCGTCCCAGTCGATGAGGCCGACCGCCTCCTCGCCGACGAACACCGTGTTGTGCGGGCCGAGGTCGCCGTGGCAGACGACCTCCGCGCCGCCGGCCACCGGCGTGCCGGCCGTGGCGTCGTGGAAGGCCCTGATCAGGCGGCCCGCCGAGGCGATCTGCGCGTCCGCGAGCAGGGCGGCGTCCGGGACCACCTCGCCGGGGAGGAAGGTGAGGATCTCCCGGTCGTGCTCGTCGACGCCCAGGAAGCGCGGTGCTCCGGCGAATCCGGCGCGCTCCAGATGGAGCAGCACCTCGCGGGTGAAGGGGCCGGTCGCGTGGGCGGGCCTGCGCACCGTGTCCCCCACCCGCACCAGGCCCAGAGTCTCGCCGCCGCCCAGGGTCTGCTCGCTCATCCCGCCCACCCAACACTCCGCCGCGCGGACCGGCAAGGGACGTGACACAAGAGTGATCAACTTCTGTCGGCGGGGCGGACTGACAGCGACTTGACCGTATATTCCGTTTCTGAGATTTCCCGTCAAGTCCCGCTTACTGTGGAGTACATGCGATCCGATCTTGCGGCGTTCGAACAGAGGCTCGCCGTCCGGCACACCGTGCCCGACGTGCTCAAGGCGACCTGTTCCCACCTGCTGGACCGGGTTCCCGCCGACGTCTGGTGCTCCGTGCTGCTCGACCCGGCCACCCTGCTCGACACCGGGGGGCACGTCGAGAAGGGCTTCCCCCGGGAGTACCTGATGAAGATCTTCGAGATCGAGCACTTCGCCGGGGACGAACCCGGCGGCTTGCGCGACCTGGCCGCCGGAACGGCCACCACCCGGCTGCTCAGCCGCTCCATGGGCGGACGGCTGGAGGACAGCGCCTACTACCGGACGATCCTGCGCCCGCAGGGACTCGGCGACGAGTTGCGGCTCGTCCTGCGCGACGGCCCCTACATGTGGGGCGTGCTGGTGTGGTGCCGCGCCGAGGGAGGCCCGCCGTTCACCCCGGCGGAGGAGGAGATCGCCGCCCGCCTCGCCGCCCCCGCCGCCGACGCGCTGCGGCGCGCCCTCCTGCTGAACGGAGTCGACACCGGCACCGACGCCCCGGGCCGTCTCATCACCGGCGTCGACGGCACCATCCGCTCGGCGAGCCCCACGGCCCTCGCCTGGCTGGACGTTCTGGCGGGCGACCCGGAGCAGAACCGGCAGCTCCAGGGCACGATCGACGCCGCGCTCTTCTCCGGCACGGCCCGTTCCGTCATCCCCGTCCGCGACGGAGGGAGCCTGTCCGTCCACGCCTGGTCGGTGCACCTGGACGGCGAGCAGACCGTCGCCGTCTCCCTCGGCCCCACCCCGTCAACGACCCCGCGCGCGCTCATCCTCGCCCCCTACGACCTGACCGAGCAGGAGGAGGAGGTCGCCTGGCACACCCTGCGCGGCCACTCCCCGGAGCACATCGCCGAGCACCTCTCCCGCGCCCCCGAGGCCGTTGCCGAACGCCTGGAGAACGTGCTGCGCAAATCCGGCCTGGACAACAGGCAGGCCTTCGTCGCCGACGTCCTCTGCCGCCACTACCTCCCCTTCTTCGGCCGCGGTCCCCTGTCCACCGACGGGCGCCGCCTCCCCGAAGCCGCCGGCTGAGCCCTGGGGCGCCCTCAGACGAGCCGGTCGACCAGGGAGTGCATCTGGTCGCGGAAGTACCGACGAGCGCCCGGATCCTCCGGAAGGCCCTGCTCCCCGGCCCGGTCCGGCAGCCCGCCGTGCACGAAGCCCCGCGCCGACCACATCATCAACCAGCCCAGGAACCGGAGATCGAGCTCCGGGCGCACGCCCTCCCACCCCTGGGCGGTCAGCACCACCAGCAGCGGAGGCGGGAACTCGTCCTCGGGAAAGGTGAGGTCCACCGCGTCCTTGAGCGCCCGCTGCTCCCACAGCCCCGGAACCTCCGGATGAAGGAACACGAAGTCCAGGAAGGCGTCCAGCAGGTGGTGCAGCCCCGCCACGTCGTGCGGGGTCTCCTTCATCGCCGCCTGCAGATGCGCCACGTCCCGCTCGTAGAACCAGGTGACGACCGCGCGGTAGAGCTTCTCCCTGCCGCCCTGGAGCAGCGGCGACTCCTCGCTTCCCCGCCCCACCGCGGCGGCGATCAGCTCCATGCTGGTCCCGTCGTACCCCAGTTCCGCGAACAGCCTCCCCGCCGTCTCCAGAACCCGCTCGTCCATCTCCTTGATCCAGAAATCCACGGCATCCCTCCGCTCTTCACCCCTTCAACACCGCTCCCATTCCCGATTTCCTCCCGCCACGGGAAAAGAGAGGTCAGGAAACGGGCTTGAGTCTCCAGTCAGGGGAGACCGCACAGTGGGGGACATGGACGGCGAGCACCTGTACACGATCGGAGAACTGGCCCGGCGCACCGGGCTGGCGGTCAAGACGATCCGGTTCTACTCCGACAGCGGCGTGGTGCCGCCGACCGACCGCAGCCCCGCCGGCTACCGGCTCTACGACCTCGACGCCCTGGTGCGCCTGGACCTGGTGCGGACGCTGCGCGAACTCGGATTCGACCTGGCGGCGATCCGGCGCGTACTGGACCGCCGGGTCTCGGTACCCGAGATCGCCGCGGTGCACGCCGACGCCCTGGACGCGCAGATCCGCACGCTGCGGACGCGCAGGGCGGTGCTGAGAGCGGTGGCCGAGCGCGGTTCCGACCCCGAGCTCACCGAACAGGTCCGCGAGCACGTCGAATCCGCCCGCGCCTCCGGCATCGACCCGGCCTCCGACCGGGCACGAACGGTCCTCGACGGGATCATCGCCCGCTCCTGCGCCGCCTTCGGCGAGACCGACTCCCCCGAGTACCGCGCCGCCCTCCTCACCCGCGTGGAGACCGCCAACGATCCGCGGACCGAGCGCTGCTTCCAGCTTCTCGGCATCATGAACGGCTGGCCCCCGATCCCGACCCTGGTCCCCGTCTTCGACTGGTTCGTCCAGTCCCTCCGCCACCACCCCGTCCCGTAGGACGGATCAGGCCGGGAGGTCGGAGGGGGCGGAGAGGCGGCCGAGGACGGCGGTGGCGGCGGCCACGGGCGGGGAGACGAGGTGGGTGCGGGCGCCCTTGCCCTGGCGGCCTTCGAAGTTGCGGTTGGAGGTGGAGGCGCTGCGGTGGCCGGCGGGGAGCCTGTCGGGGTTCATGCCCTGGCACATGGAGCAGCCGGGGTGGCGCCACTCGGCGCCCGCGGCGGTGAAGACGCGGTCCAGGCCCTCCTGCTCGGCCTGGAGCTTGATCTTGACGGAGCCGGGGACGACGAGCATGCGGACGTGGTCGGCGACGCGGCGGCCGCGCAGGAGGGCCGCGGCGGCGCGGAGGTCCTCGATGCGGCCGTTGGTGCAGGAGCCGAGGAAGACGGTGTCGATCCGGATGTCCTTCAGCGGGGTGCCGGGGGCCAGGTCCATGTAGGCGAGCGCCTTCTCGGCGGCGTCCCGTTCGGCGGGGTCGGGGAGGTCCGCCGGGTCGGGGACGCGCGTGTGCAGGGGGGCGCCCTGGGCGGGGTTGGTGCCCCAGGTCGCGAACGGGGTGAGGGAGGCGGCGTCGATGACGACCTCCTTGTCGAAGACGGCGTCGTCGTCGGTGCGCAGGGTCTTCCAGTACGCCAGGGCCTCGTCCCATACGGCGCCCTCGGGAGCGTGGGGGCGGCCCTTCAGGTAGGCGAAGGTCGTCTCGTCAGGGGAGATCATGCCGGCGCGTGCGCCCGCCTCGACGGACATGTTGCAGACCGTCATGCGGCCCTCCATCGACAGGGCGCGGATCGCCTCGCCGCGGTACTCGATGACGTGGCCCTGGCCGCCGCCGGTGCCGATCTCGGCGATGACCGCCAGGATGACGTCCTTGGCCGTGACGCCCGGTCCGAGCGCTCCGTCGATCGTCACGGACATCGTCCGGAAGGGCGTCGAGGAGAGCGTCTGGGTGGCCAGGACGTGCTCCACCTCGCTGGTGCCGATGCCGAAGGCCAGCGCGCCGAACGCGCCGAGGGTGGCGGTGTGCGAGTCGCCGCAGACGATCGCCATACCGGGCTGGACGAGGCCGAGCTGGGGCGCCATGACGTGCACGATGCCCTGGTCGGGGTCCTTCAGGGAGTGGATGCGGATCCCGGACCCGGCGCAGTTGGCGCGCAGCGTCTCCAGCTGGGTGCGGGAGAGCGGGTCGGCGATGACGTCGACGTCGTCGGTGGGGACGTTGTGGTCCTCGGTCGCGATCGTCAGGTCGGGCCGCCGGACGGTGAGGCCCGCGGCGCGCAGCCCCGCGAAGGCCTGCGGGCTGCTCACCTCGTGCAGGAGGTGGAGGTCGACGTAGATCAGGTCGGGGCGGCCGGCGGCGCGGTGGACGACGTGCCGCTCCCAGATCTTGTGCGCGAGGGTCTGGCCCATGGGCTTCCTCCTGCCAGGGCGTCTCACCGAATGAGACGCCGGTCCCGGATCGCGGTCATCCTATGAGAAAAGTCTGATCTTTGGTAGAGGAGGCTTCGGCCCCGCCGGTCCTCCCGAAGGACATGCGGGGCCGAAGCATCTGATCAATGCGTCACCGGGGCGAACTGGGCACGGTGCAGGGCGGCGTAGGCGCCGTCGCGGGCGAGGAGCTCCGCATGGGTCCCCTGCTCGGCGACCCGTCCGGAGTCCAGGACGACGATGAGATCGGCGTCCCGGATCGTGGACAGCCGGTGCGCGATCACGAAGCTCGTGCGACCCCGGCGCAGCTCCTTCACGGCCCGCTGCACCAGCAGCTCGGTACGGGTGTCGACGGAGCTGGTCGCCTCGTCGAGGATGAGGATCCGCGGGTCGGCCAGGAAGGCGCGCGCGATCGTGATCAGCTGCCGCTCCCCCGAGCTGACCCCGGACGCCTCGTCGTCCAGCACGGTGTCGTACCCGTCGGCGAGCGTCGCGACGAACCGGTCGACATGCGCCGCGCGGGCCGCCCGCTCCACCTCCTCCCGGCTCGCCCCCTCCTTCCCGTACGCGATGTTCTCCGCGATCGTCCCCTGGAAGAGCCACGCGTCCTGCGACACCATCCCCGTCGCCGACCGCAGCTCCCGCCGCGCCATCCCCGCGACGTCCGCCCCGTCCAGCGTGATCCGGCCCGCGTCCGGCTCATAGAACCGCATCAGCAGGTTGACCAGCGTCGTCTTCCCCGCCCCCGTCGGCCCGACGACCGCCACCGTCCGCCCCGGCTCCGCCACCAGCGACACGTCCTCCAGCAGCCGCCTCCCCGGCTCGTAACCAAACGAGACACCCGAGAACACCACCCTCCCCCCACGACCTCCACCCGGCACCGCCGGCTCCCGCCCGACGGGCCGCTCCACGTCCGCGCCTCCGCCCGACCCGGCAGACCGCTGCTCCGCAGTGAGCCGTCCTACGTTCGAGGCGGGGGTTCCCGTGCGGGTGGCGAAGGTTCCCATGCGGGCGACAGGGGTTTCCGTGTGAGTGGAGAGGGCATCCGTGCGGGCGGCAGGGGCTTCCGTGCGAGTGACAGAGGTTCCCGTGCGGGTGGAAAGGGCTTCCGTGCGAGTAGCGGGGGTTTCCGTGTGGGTGGAAAGGGCTTCCGTGCGGGTGGCGGGATGTTGCGGGTCGGGGGACTGTTCGGGTTCGTCGAGGAGAGCGAAGACGCGGTCGGCGGAGGCCAGGCCGGACTGGAGGAGGTTGACCAGGCCCGCGAGCTGGCCTGTGCCCTGGGTGGCCTGTTGGGAGTACTGGATGAAGGCCTGGACGTCGCCGAGGGAGAGCGAGCCGGAGGCCACGCGGTGGGCGCCGGCGACCGCGATCAGGAGGTAGCCGACGTTGCCGAGCAGCATCGTCGCCGGGCGGGCCAGGCCCGAGACGAACTGCGCCTTGAAGGACGCCCGGTAGAGGTCCTCGTTGTACGAGGCGAAGCGCCGGGCCGCCTCCTCGCTCCGGCCGGACAGGCGGACGACGGCATGTCCGGTGAACACCTCCTCCACATGCCCGTTGAGCTTGCCCGTCGTCCCCCACTGTGCCAGGAAGCGCGGCTTGGCGCGCTCGGCCGCCCACCGGGCTGTGGACAACGACACCGGGATCACGACGAGGGCGATGAGGCTCAGCAGGGGCGAGATCCAGGACATCATCGCCAGCACGCCGACCAGGGACAGCACCGAGTTGAGCAGCTGGCCGAGGGTCTGGGAGAGCGTCTGGGAGAGGTTGTCGACGTCGTTGGTGACCCGGCTGAGCAGGTCGCCGCGCGGCCGCTCGTCGAAGTAGCGCAGCGGGAGGCGGGACAGCTTGGCCTGCGCCAGGTCGCGCAGCCGGTACATCGATCGCTGCACCAGCCTGCTCAGCACCCGCCCCTGCAGCAGCAGGAAGAACGACGAAGCCAGGTAGAGGGCCAGGAGCCGGAGCAGCACGTCGCGGAGGCCCGCGAAGTCCACCGGGCGGTCGCCGGTCACTCCGTCGAAGATGAGGTCGGTGGCCCGGCCCAGGACCTTCGGGGCCGCCACCATGCACACCACTCCGGCCAGTGTGGAGAGCACGGCCAGCGAGATCAGCCTGCTCTCGGGACGTAGCAGCTCCAGCAGTCGACGGCCCGTGCGCGCCGCGTCACGGGACTTCTCAGCGGGCGCGTTCAGGAAGGCCGCCGGGCCGCGGAAGACCGTTTCCTTGTCGGTCATGCCGCCTCGCTTTCGGTCAGCTGGGACAGGACGATCTCGCGGTAGGTGGAATTGCCGGCCATCAGCTCGTGGTGGGTGCCCGTACCGACGACCGTGCCGCGGTCCAGGACGACGATCCGGTCGGCGTGACGGATCGTGCTGACGCGTTGAGCGACGATCAGGACGGTCGCGCCGGACGTATAGGCGGGCAGGGACGCACGCAGCGCGGCATCCGTGGCGTAGTCGAGCGCGGAGAAGGCGTCGTCGAAGAGGTAGACATCGGGCCGCGCGACGAGCGTGCGCGCGATCGCCAGCCGTTGCCTCTGTCCGCCGGAGAGGTTGCCTCCGCCCTGGTTGACGGGCGCTTCCAGCCCTTCGGGAAGCGCTTCCACGAAATCGCGGGCCTGTGCGACCTCAAGCGCCCGCCAGAGTTCGTCTTCCGTGGCGTCCGGGCGCCCGTAACGCAGGTTGGAGGCAACGGTTCCGGAGAACAGGAAAGGCTTCTGCAGGATGTATCCGACCGTGCTGGAGAGCAGGGAGGGATCGAGTTCCCGTACGTCGACGCCGCCGACGAGCACGGTGCCGGCCGTCGTGTCGAACAGCCTCGGGATGAGATCCAGCAGGGTCGTCTTGCCGCTTCCGGTGCTGCCGACGATCGCGACGACCTCGCCGGGCTCGGCCACCAGGTCGACGTCGTGCAGGACCGGCTGCTCCGCCCCGGGGTAACCGAAACCCACTCCGCGCAGCTCCACGCGTCCCCGAGCCGGAAGTTCCCGGACGGGCCGCGCGGAGGGAACGACACTGGAGACCGTGTCGAGCACTTCGCGAATCCGCTGCGCCGATACCTCCGCACGCGGCATCAGCAGCACCGTGAAGGTCGCGAACATGACCGTCATCAGGATCATCATCAGGTAGGCGAGGAAGGCCATCAGCGAGCCGACGCCCATCGTTCCCGCGTCCACCCGATGGGCGCCGAACCAGAGCACTCCGACGCTGGAGAGGTTCGCGAGCAGCATCACCAGCGGGAACATCATCGCGATGAGGAACCCGACACGCGTCGAGACACCGCGCAGCTCCCGGTTGGTACGGCGGAAGCGCTCCCGTTCCGTATCCTCCTTCACGAACGCCCGTACGACCCGTACGCCGGTGATCTGCTCGCGTAGAACGCGGTTGAGAGTGTCGAGGTACTCCTGTGTCCGGAGGTAGAGGGGCCGCATGCGACGCAGGATCACCGCGAAGATGACGGCCATTGCAGGCAGCGCCAGCAGCAGCACCGCGGACAGCGACACGTTCTCGCGCAGCGCCATGACGATGCCGCCCACGCACATGATGGGTGCGGTGATGAGCATGTTGAACGTCAGCAGCGCCACCATCTGCACCTGCTGGACGTCGTTCGTGACACGGGTGATGAGTGATGGCGTGCCGAACCGGCCCACTTCCCGTCCAGAGAACGTCTGGACCTTCGTGAAGAGGTCGGCACGCAGGTCCCGGCCGACGGCCATCGCGGCGCGGGCGGCGTAGTAGGTGGCGCCGATGGAGCCGGCGGCGCCCGCCAGGGCCACCGCCAGCATCACCAGGCCGAGTTCGAGGATTCTTCCGGTGTCTCCGGCGACCACGCCTTCGTCGACGATGTCGGCGTTGAGGGCGGGCATGAAGAGCATGCCGAGGACGGTCAGAATCTGCAGAAGCAGGATCAGGACGAGTTCGCGCCGGTAGGGGCGGAGGTGCTCGCGGAGCAACCGGGCCAGCATCGGTCCCCTCCCGTCAGCTGCCGTAGGGGTTGCGTCGCTTGGCTTCGCGCAGGGCGTCCGCCCACCAGACGAGCTGGTCCAGCATCGTCTTCGCGGCCTGGTTGCAGCCGTCGGGACTGGTGGGGAAGCTTCCGTCCTCGCCGACGTGGCCCCACACGTTGTGGAAGCTCACCCCGTCCCGGACGGAGACCATGTGCATCTCCGCGAAGATCTGCCGGAGCTGCTCGACGGCGCGCAGCCCGCCCGACATGCCGCCGTAGGAGACGAAGCCGACGGGCTTGGCCTGCCACTCCTTGTAGAAGGAGTCGATGGCCGTCTTCAGGGGAGCGGGGAAGCTGTGGTTGTACTCCGGCGTCACCACCACGAACGCATCCGCGTCCGCGAAACGCGGCCTGGCCGCGCCGACAGCGGGGTCCTTCCCGTCCATGTCCTCCGGCAGCCTCAGCTCCGCCAGGTCCAGGACGTCCACCTTCACACCCGCGTACGCTTCGGCCCGCTCGACGAACCACCGCGCGACCAGCGGGGACATCCGCCCCTCACGGGTGCTCCCCAGCAGCACGGCGAGCTTGATCGGTCCGGTCATCGTTTTCTCCCATCGGTGAAAGAGCGATCACCGGCAGGTTAGAAGTTGAAGTTAACTTCAAGTCAAAGTATGAATCCAGTGCCCTGGATCACAGGGCCGCGGCGTTGACCTCGAGTCGACTTCAACTTTCACGATGGACTTCCACGCGAGGAGGTCCTCATGATCCTGATCACCGGAGCCACGGGAAACGTCGGCGGCCAGGTGGCCGCCGGCCTGGCGGACCTGGAACCCCGCCGCCTGTCCCGCTCGGCGAGCGGCCCCGGAGCCGTCGCCGGGGACCTGACCGACCTGGAGCTGATGGAGAAGGCACTGGACGGCGTCGACCGCGTCTTCCTGCTGTGGCCCATGGCGCCCGCTCCCCTGGCCGAGCCGCTGGTGGACCTCCTGTCCCGTCGGGTGGAGCGAGTGGTCTTCCTGTCCACCCTCACCATCGCGGCGGGCCTGGACGACGACATCACGCGCACCCATGCCGAGCTGGAGCGGATGATCGACGAGTCCGGCCTGGCGCGTACGTTCATCCGCGCAAGCGGATTCGCCACCAACCTGTTGTGGGAGGCTCACGCCATCAAGTCAGGTGTCGTGCGCAAGCCCTTCGGCGCCGCGGGCCGTTCTCTCGTACACGAGCACGATCTCGGGGCCGTCGCCGCCCAGGCGCTGCGTGACGACGCCTACGCCGGCACCGAACTGGTCGTCACCGGACCGGAGGCGGTGACGCAGCGACGACAGATCGAACTCATCGCGGAGGCCACCGGCCGTCCGATCCGCTGGGAGGAGCTGTCGCAGGACGCCGCTCACGCCGAGATGGTCGGTGCGGGCTGGGATCCGACCATGGCGGCGGACCTCCTCGACTACTACGGCTCGCTGGTCGAAGCCCCCGAGCCCGTCACTTCCACGGTCGCGGACGTGACGGGGGTGCCTGCGCGCTCCTTCCGCCAATGGGCACAGGATCACGCGGACGCCTTCCGCTGACATCAACCGCATCGAGCGACCAGAGCCTCGACCTGTTCTGAGAGAGGTGCGCTCCCCAGCCGATTGTCCAGCGTGAGATGAGGCACCGGAGGCGGAACATCCGGCTGCATACGCGCGATGAAGGCATCGAAGGCGGCCAGTTTCCCCGTGTCACGCGCAAGGTTCCTGGACGTGAGGCGGGCGTGCAGGGTGGTCGCGTCCGTGCGGATCCAGATGAGCCTCACGGGCGGGCCACCCAGTTCCTCCCGCCAGATCTCCCATCTCCGCGGATCCCGAATCTGACCGGTGAACGGACCACTGAGCAGTACAGGGCATCCGTGGGAGCGAATTTCACGGGCGGTGGCCGTCAACCCCGCATACTCGTGGCCCTTGATGTTCTCGTCGTACCAGGAGCCTTCACGTTCTCCCGGATCGCGCGACGCGGCCGCAAGCGTCGCCGCAACGAACGGACCGTACAACGTGTCCTTGTCCAGGAGCGCCGGAACCGGCCGAAGCCTCTCCAGAAGGAGCGCACAGGCCGTCGACTTGCCGCTCCCGGGCGGTCCGGCCACGATCCAGACGGGCGCCGATGCGTTCATCCCGCCACGTTATGCCGAGGGGCCCGGCTTGCCGCCGGGCCCCTCGGGTTCGGATCAGGTGTGGACGGACTCCTTCAGGGCGCCGCCGGCGACCCACTTCTTCCACGGGATCTGGAAGTAGCCCCAGCCGTTGTTCCAGTCCAGCTTCCGCTTCGTGCCCGTGATGATGACCTTGTCGCCGCGGTAGGACCACTTCATGAACCACTTCGCGTCGCCGCCGGGGGAGCGGACGCAGCCGTGGCTGCAGTTGCGGCGGCCGAGGCAGGAGGGGTCGGACATGTTCTGGTGGATGTACTCGCCGCTGGCGCTGATGCGCGTCGCCCAGGGGATCATCTCGTCGTAGTAGCCGGGGTCGCCCTTCTCCTTGCCGGGGGAGATCATCCGCTCCAGCTTGCTGTGCGCCATCACCAGGTGCACGCCGCTGGTGGTGATGAGGACGTCCACGCCGTTCTTCCGCTCGCCGCCGGAGCCGAGGCTCACCGGCCAGGAGCGCACCAGCTTGCCGTTGCGGTAGGCCTTCGCGCGGTACTTCTTGGAGTTGATCTTCACCACGTGCGAGTCGCCGACCCGGAACGACATGCTGCCGTTCTTCATGCCGACGACCTTGTTCCCGGCCTTGACGCCCTTCAGCGCGGCCCGGACGGTCACCGTCTGGTTGGGCTTCCACTCCGTCTTCGGCCGGAAGATCGCCAGCGACGTGCCGCGCGTGCTCGTCGTCCAGAACCAGGCGCCCTCGGTCGACTTGGTCGACTCGACGACCAGCGCCTGCTCCACCGCCTTCTTGTTGCGGATCTTCTGGTTGAACCGCAGCATGATCGGCATTCCGGTGCCGACCTTCTCACCCCGCCGCGGCGTGATGTCATCGATCGAGAGCGTCCGGGCCTTCGCCCGCTCCGCCCCCTCGTCCGCCGCCGGTGCGGCCGCCGCCCCGCCGGCCAGTCCCGTCACCAACACCAAAGAGCCCAACCCGAGCAAGGCGACGCCACGCATGTTCTCTTCTCCAGGGGATTCGCGCGCCGGGAGTATGCCCCCATACCCCGACAAGCACTAACGAGCAGATCGAAAACACTACTCGTCCACTGCTGCACCTTCCCTGGCGATCCCCCCAGAATCAACCAGATCCTCACCCACCCGACTCACAACCGTGACGCCGAAAAGGGAACCTTCCCGGCCGAGGCTGAAAACCGACATATCCCCCCGGTCCGCGTGGCCGTCCAAGGGGACGCGATCACGACGCGCGGCCCGCCACGTGCGGCACCGGCGTCGCGAGGCGGGGAGCGTGCGGTGCGCCTACTCGCCGGTGGACCCGTCGATGCGCTCGCGCAGCAGATCGGCGTGGCCGTTGTGCCGCGCGTACTCCTCGATCATGTGCGTGAGGACGTACCGGAGCGAGAAGACGCGACCCGTATGGTGCACACCGGTGACGTCGAGGGACTCGGCGGCCGCCGCGATCGCCCTGGAACTCGCGCACTCCTCCCGCCACACCGCGAAGGCCTCGTCCACGTCGGCGCCCTCGACGTCGAAGCCCGAGGCCCTCGGCGACCCCGTTCCCCACCGCAACCGCACGCCGTCCCCCGCGATCACGTTCCGGAACCAGCCGCGCTCGACCTCCGCCAGGTGCCGCACCAGCCCCAGCAGCGACAGATCCGAAGGCGGGATCTCCTTGCGCCGGAGCTGCTCGTCCGTCAACCCCGCGCACTTCAAGGCCAGCGTGTCCCGTTGGAACTCCAGGAAGCCGACCAGTGTCGACCGCTCGTCCGCCGCCCAAGGCCGCTCATACCGCCGCTCTTCACTCATGCACGGATCCTCACCGCCGTCCCCCGAACCTGTCCATGCATTTCCTCGCCTTCGCCGGAGCGC
This sequence comes from Actinocorallia libanotica, assembly GCF_039525175.1. Classification (NCBI taxonomy): domain Bacteria; kingdom Bacillati; phylum Actinomycetota; class Actinomycetes; order Streptosporangiales; family Thermomonosporaceae; genus Actinocorallia; species Actinocorallia libanotica. The sequence goes on along the minus strand of NZ_BAAAHH010000025.1, from coordinate 30,250 downwards.
GCCCCTGCATCGCACACAGCGTGTTCTGTCACACCCCCTCGGTAGCTTCGGGGCATGGTGATCGATGGAGATCTGCTGCGGAGCACGGTCGGTGCGCATGTCGCCGCCGGGGCCGTGCCCGGTGCCGTGGTGGCGGTCGCGTCGGGCGGGGAGACGCAGGTCGCGGCCGTGGGCGAGATCCGCGGCGACGCGGTGGTGCGCCTCTCGTCCATGACGAAGCCGTTGCTGGCCGCGCTGACCCTGACGCTGGTCGAGGACGGTGTGCTGGCGACGGACGACGGGATCGAACGGTGGATCCCGGAACTGGCGGACCGGCGCGTCCTGCGGCGGCCTGACGCGGCCCTCGACGACACCGTGCCCGCCGAGCGGCCGATCACCGTGGACGACCTGCTCACGATGCGGATGGGGTTCGGCCTGTACTTCGACGGGCCGTGCCCCGTCCTGGCGGAGGCGGCGTCCCTCGGCCTCGGGATCGGGCCGCCCGATCCGGCCTCCCCGCTCACCCCCGACGAGTGGATCGCCCGTTTCGCCCGGCTGCCCCTGATGTACCAGCCCGGTACGGAATGGGCGTATGACCTGGCCTTCGGCGTCCTGGGCGTCCTCCTCTCCCGCGCCGCCCGGCAGCCCCTCGACGTCCTGCTCCGCGACCGCCTTCTCCAGCCCCTGGGCATGGCCGACACCGGCTTCGCCGTCCCCGCGCACGCCGGAGACCGCCTGATCCCCTGCCTCACCCGCGACGAGCAGGACCGGCTCGTCACGTTCGACGGAACCGACGACAGCCGCTGGAACGCCGCGCCGGCCTTCCCCGACGCGCGCGGCGGCCTGGTCTCCACCGCCGCCGACTACCTGCGCTTCGCCCGGATGCTGCTCGCCGGAGGCAGGGCCGACGACGGCACCCGCCTGCTCTCCCCGGCGTCCGTCGCGACCATGACCACCGACCACCTCGGTTCCCCGCCCCGTTCCCCCACCGTCCGGGCGCTCCTCCAGGACAGCGGGTGGGGCTACGGCCTGGAGGTCGCCTCCCACCACGGCAGTGGCGCGCCCATCCGCCGTTACGGCTGGGCCGGCGGCCTGGGCACCCTCTGGTACTCCTTCCCCGACCATGACGCCGCCGCCGTCCTGCTCACCCAGTGCCTCCCCCCGCCCGCCCCGCTGTTCGACGCCTTCCTGTCCGCCCTCCACCACGCCCTCGACGCCTGAACCGCAGGAGCCCCCCCATGGAATACAAGCTGCAACTCGTCCTCGTCCCCGTCACGGACGTCGACCGCACCAAGGCCTTCTACGCCGAGAAGCTCGGGTTCACCCTGGACCTGGACGTCCAGCGCGGCGAGGACTTCCGCATCGTCCAGTTCACCCCGTTCAGCTCGTCCTGCTCCCTCGCCATCGGGAAGGGCATCACCCAGGCCGCCCCCGGCTCCGTCCAGGGCCTCCACCTCGTCGTCACCGACATCGAAGCCGCCCACGCCGACCTCACCTCCCGCGACGCCCCCGTCAGCGAGATCTTCCACTTCGCGGACGGCGACCGCCGTCCCGGCCCCGCGCCCGACCGTGCCGACTACGGCTCCTACCTCTCCATCGACGACCCCGACGGCAACGGCTTCCTCATCCAGGAGGTGGGCCACTCGCCCCGGTGAACCCGGGCCCCGCCCACTGACGGGATCCCGGTCGGCATCCGCCGATGCGCCCTGCCGCGTCGGTGTCGTCGCCAAGCGCCGATAAAACGCGCGCAAGCAATTCATCAGCTCCCCTTTCGGAGCCATTGGCCGCTTCGGATCAATCGACCGCGACCACTTTCTCCTCTCGCCATGAGAGAGGAGTTGATCTTCCTTGAGAAGCGCCCGGGAAAAGCAGACGGCACATCTCGGAGCCCGCGCGGCCCGAGGGCTTCAACCCCATGCCGAGCAGGGCTCTCCAGCCGGACGGAGAGTCCCGCGAAAGCAATTTAGGGCAGCCTTGCCTTACCCTCGAACACGTATCCGACGTCACATGCGAAAGGGAATGAGGCACAGGGGAAGAATGTTGTCATCACTGATGGCCGGCGGCGCCGGAAGAACACCCGGACCCGCCGGAGGCCTTCCGCCCGCACGACACCGAACACCGTTATCGCATATTCCAGCGCCGCGACATCCGGGCGCCGCCGGACGACCCGTCCGGAGTTCCATGAAGGGGATCCACAGAGATCATGAGGGAGTCCGCCACACTCAAGGACCGTCCTGAGACCACCGAGATCACCACCCTGACCGAATCCCGCACGTACGCCGCCCCGTCCCGTACGGAGGGTTCCCGGGCGCGTGTGGAGGGGGCGGAGTCGCGGGAGGACGGTTCCGAGAGGCGTACCGGTGGCCTTGAGCGGAGGCTCAACGCCCTGCGTGCGGGTGTGCTGGGCGCCAACGACGGCATCGTGTCGACCGCGGCCGTCGTCGTCGGCGTCGCCGGGGCGACCTCCGCCACCCAGCCGATCCTGCTGGCCGGGCTCGCCGCCTCGATCGGCGGCGCCGTGTCGATGGCGCTCGGCGAGTACGTCTCCGTCCACAGCCAGCGCGACAGCCAGCGCCACCTCATCGAGGCCGAGCGCCGCGCCCTGTCCGCCGATCCCGACACCGAGCTGCAGGCCCTGGTCCGCTCCTACGAGGACCGCGGCCTCTCCGCCAAGACCGCCCGCCAGGTGGCGCGCGAGCTGTACGAGCACGACCCCCTGGACGCCCAGCTGCGCGAACGGCACAACCTCGACCTCGACGACGTCACCAGCCCCTGGCACGCCGCGATCGCCTCGTTCACCGCCTTCGTGATCGGCGCCGTCCTGCCCCTCCTGGCGATCCTCCTGCCCGCCCCGCACCTGCGCGTCCCGACGGCCTTCGCCGCCACCCTCGCCGGCCTGGCCCTCGCAGGCGCCCTCGCCGCCCTGATCGGCGGCGGCTCCTGGCTCCGCGCCGCCACCCGGGTGACCGCAGGCGGCGCCCTGGCCCTGGCCGCCACCTACCTGACCGGCTCCCTCCTCGGCACGACCGGACTCGTGTAACCCCCACCGCTCCCGACACCCGCCCCTCGAAGGCCCGCCGAAAGGCGGCCCTTCGAGCAGCCGTGCCACGACCCCCAAGCCCGGCCAACCTTCCCCGCCTGCGTCCGCCCGAGCCGAAACAGACACAGCACCCATTCGGCCGCCCGGTGGGGAACAACCGTCCATCCGCTGAGGAACAGGCAGCGCAACGTCCCGTCGTTCGAGGGCTCGGGCTGTGGTGGCGGGCGGGGGAGAATGTCGTTCGGGGTGGGCGTTAGGGCTGTGCTCTGGTGGGGAGGATCAGCGCATGGAGCGACAATTCACCCCCGGGACGGCAGAGTTGATCGCCGGGGCGCGGCGGCATGCGGTGGGAGATCTGCTGCGTCGGACGGCGGCACGGTATCCGGAGAAGACGGCGGTCGTCGCGGATGGGCGGCGGGTGGGGTTCGCCGGGTTCGATCTGGCGGTGACGCGGTGCGCCAACGCGCTCAAGGCGCGAGGGATGGGCAAAGGGGATCGGCTGGCGCTGTTGAGCCACAACTCGTGGCAGTTCGCCGTGCTGGTCTTCGCGACGGCGCGGCTGGGCGTCGTGCTGGTGCCGGTCAACTTCATGCTCGGTGCGGCGGAGGTCGCGTACATTCTCGCCCATTCGGAGGCGAGCGGGATGGTCGCCGAGGGCGCGCTCGTGCCTACGGCGGATGAGGCGATCGCTCTCTCGGGGCTTTCCGGCGGGGTGCGCGGCAAGATCGGGCCGGCGGGCGGCCCGGATGCGGCGGGTGAAGGGTGGGAGGACGTCGACTCCTGGATCGACGGCGGGGACGAGACGCCCGTTGAGGTCCTGGTCGATGACGATGATCCGCTGCGGCTGATGTACACCTCCGGTACGGAGTCGCGGCCCAAAGGTGTGCTGCTGTCCAGCCGTTCGCTGATCGGACAGTACGTCTCGTGCGCGATCGACGGGGGGATGAGCGCCGACGACGTCGAGGTCCACGCGCTGCCGATGTACCACTGCGCGCAGCTCGACTGCTTCTTCTCCGTCGACGTCTACCTGGGCGCCACCAGCGTCGTCCTTCCCTCGCCCGAGCCGGCCGCGCTGCTCGCCGCGATCGAGGCCGAGAAGGCCACCAAGCTGTTCTGCCCCCCGACGGTGTGGATCTCGCTGCTGCGCCACCCCGACTTCGACACCCGCGACCTGTCGAGTCTGCGCAAGGGCTACTACGGCGCGTCCCCGATGCCCGTCGAGATCCTGCGCGAACTGCGGGAGCGCCTTCCCGACGTGCGGTTGTGGAACTTCTACGGCCAGACCGAGATGTCGCCGCTCGCCACCATCCTCCGCCCGCACGAGCAGCTCCCGCACGCCGGTTCGGCGGGCCGCGCCGCCCTCAACGTCGAGACCCGCGTCGTCGACGACGAGGACCGTCCGCTGCCGCCCGGCGAGGTCGGCGAGATCGTGCACCGCAGCCCCCACGCCTCCCTGGGCTACTACAACGACGAGGCCAAGACCGCCGAGGCCTTCCGCAACGGCTGGTTCCACTCCGGCGACCTCGGTGTCATCGACGCCGACGGGTACCTGACCGTCGTCGACCGCAAGAAGGACATGATCAAGACCGGCGGCGAGAACGTCGCCTCCCGCGAGGTCGAAGAGGCCCTCTACCGGCTCGAAGGCGTGGCCGAGGCGGCGGTCTTCGGCATCGGCCACCCCCGCTGGATCGAGGCCGTCACCGCCGTCATCGTCCCCAAGCCCGGCGCCGGCCTCACCCCCGAGGCCGTCCACGCCCACGCCCGCGAGATCCTCGCCTCCTACAAACGCCCCAAGTACGTCGTCTTCACCGACGCCCTCCCCAAGAACCCCAGCGGCAAGATCCTCAAGAAGGACCTCCGCGTCCAGCACGCCGGACTCGCCGCGGAAGACGCCTAGAGCGCAGCGGGAACCTCCCGGTTCCCGCTGCGGAGACCTCCGGGACCCGCTCAACGCCAGTGCGGCAAAGCCGCGACCGGACCGGCCTTGCGGGCGGTAGCGGCCGGCAGCCCCTCCGGATCATCGCTCACCGGGCCGAGGCGGATCTCCCGGAGCCCGTCCGCCTCCAAGGCGATCGCCCGAAGTGCGGACCCCTGGCCACCGGCGCCGACATCACGGAAAGTAAGGTGATCATCACCGGAAAGTGACAGGCGGGAGCGAAGATGCAGGTCCTCGTGGTGGCGGTCCTCGCCCTCATCGGCGCCGCGATCCACTGGCGTCTGCGCCGCCGCGACGCGGGCCCCGCCACCGCGGTCGACATCTTCCTGGTGTGGTGGCTGGTCGTCGCCGTGGGAGTCGGCACGACCATAGGCGCCGCCGCCCACCTCTTCGACGGCCCCGCGGTCGCCGAGAAGATCGGCTACACCCGGGGCAACGGCGGATTCCAGTTCGAGAACGCGATGGGCGACCTGTCCATAGGCATAGCCGGGCTCCTGTGCGTCCGCTTCCGCGGCGACTTCTGGCTGGCGGTCATCATCGTCCTGTCCATCCAGTTCTACGGCGACGGATTCGGCCACCTCTACTACTGGCTCGCCGAGAACAACACCAGGCCCGACAACATAGGCGCGCCCCTGTGGCTGGACTTCATCCTCCCCACCTTCGCCTGGATCCTCTACGCGGTCTCCCGCAGACGAAACGGAGACGCGGTCCCTCCCGCCGGCCGATGGACGTCGCGCCGCGCCGGTTGATCACCGGTCCACCGCAGACGGCCGGCGGCACCGCGCACGGTTCCGCGCCCCCGGCCGTCGGGGTGACCGGTCAGGCGCGTTCCGGACCCGGCTCGGCGGTGTCCGCGGCGGTGCCGTCCGAAGATCCTCCGGGCTTCATGTGGAGGACCTCGCGGGCCTGCTCGGCGGCGCGGGCGTTGCTCTCGCTGACGAAGTCGAGGAAGCGGGCGATGTTCTCGAGGCGGGCGGCGGCCGGGGTGCCGCGGCCGAGGACCTCGACTCCCTGCCGTGCGGTCTCGACGATCTGGAGGAGCGCCCGGGCGCTGGCCATCGTCGACTCGTACCAGATGTCGTCGTCGACGACGTAGCGCTCGCGGCGGCGTTCGTCGCGTTCCCGGCGGACGAAGCCCTGGCCCTCGAGGAACGCGATCGCCTTGGAGATGGACGCCGGGCTGACCTGGAGGCGCCGGGCGAGTTCGGCCGCGGTGAGGCTGCCCTCGTCGGTGAGGGAGATGCTGGCCTGCACCCGGGCCATCATCTTCGGCATGCCCGACTGTATGAGGACGGTGGCGAACGACTCCTCGTACGCGCGCACGGCCTCGGCGTCGCGGCCGTCGGCCCGCGCGGACGCCTGCGCGTCCCGGGGCGCGGCCTGCCTGCGCCGCTGGGTGCGGCGCTCGGTGGCGCGGTGCGCCAGGTCGGCGCGGTAGCCGGCGGGGCCTCCGTTGCGCATCACCTCGCGCGTGACCGTCGAGGTCGGACGGTCGATGCGCCTGGCGATCTCCGCGTAGGGAAGGCCGTCGGCCAGCCCCAACGCGATCTGCTGACGTTCCTGCTGGGTGAGCCTGCCTCCCGGCATCGCAACCTCCTCGATGTTCCCCAATGCCGCCAGCATAGCGTTCATCCTCAGTTCATTGCAACGAACCCCCCATGATCGTTGCATTAGCTTCGATACCGATTGCAACGATATCGACGCTTCTACCTGCGCATATGCAAATCCAATGCAACAAGCATGTTGCCAACTCCTCGAACGCAACGTAGCTTTTCCATTGTTCGAAACAACGAGCCACAGGAGAACAAGATGCAGTTCGACACCTCCGCCCCCATCACCGCCGTCCTCGACATCCCCGCGGGGCGCATCCGGTTCATCGCCGCCGACCGCGCCGACACCACGGTCGAGGTCCTGCCCGCGGACGCCTCGAAGGGCCGCGACGTGAAGGCCGCGGAGCAGACGAAGGTCGAGTACGCCGACGGCGTCCTGCGGATCACGGCCACGGTGAAGAACCAGGTCCTCGGCCCCTCCGGATCCGTCGAGGTGACCGTCCAGCTGCCCGCCGGCTCCCACGTCGAGGCGAAGGCGGCCGGCGCCGAGTTCCGGGTCGTCGGACGGCTCGGCGACATCGTCTTCGAGAGCGCGCAGAGCCAGATCAAGATCGACGAGGCGGCGAGCGCCCGCCTCACCGTGAGCGACGGCGACGTCGAGATCGGCCGGCTGGGCGGCCCCGCGGAGATCGGCGTCAGCAGGGGAGACATCCGGATCGCCGAGGCCGTGCGCGGCAAGGTCGTGCTCCGCACCCTGTCCGGCGACATCTCGGTCGGCGCCGCCGCCGGCGTCTCGGCCTCCCTGGACGCCGGCACCGACCACGGCCGCATCACCAACGCCCTCAAGAACGACGGCGCCACCGAGCTCGACCTCCACGCCACCACCGCCCAGGGCGACATCACCGCCCGCAGCCTCTGAATCGAAGGAGTCCCCCCATGACGATCCCGGCCATCGCGGCGAACGGGCTGCGCAAGTCCTACGGTGACAAGGTCGTGCTCGACGGCGTCGACCTGACCGTCCCCGAAGGAACGATCTTCTCCCTGCTCGGCCCGAACGGCGCGGGCAAGACCACCACCGTCCAGATCCTGTCCACCCTGATCCCGGCCGACGGCGGCACCGTCCAGGTCGCCGGGCACGATCTGGCCCGCAGGCCGGACGACGTGCGGGGTGCGATCGGCGTCACCGGCCAGTACTCGGCCGTCGACAAGCTGCTCACCGGCGAGGAGAACCTGCTCCTCATGGCCGACCTCAGGCACCTGTCCCGCAAGGACGGCAGGCGCAGGGCCGCCGAGCTGCTGGAGCGGTTCGACCTGGTCGACGCCGCCGGGAAGCCGGCCGGCACCTACTCCGGCGGCATGCAGCGCCGGCTCGACCTGGCGATGACCCTGGTCGGCGACCCGCGGCTGATCTTCCTGGACGAGCCGACCACCGGCCTCGACCCGCGCAGCCGCCGCTCCATGTGGCAGATCGTCCGCGAGCTCGTCCGGGACGGCGTCACCATCTTCCTCACCACCCAGTACCTGGAGGAGGCGGACGAGCTCGCCGACCGCATCGCCCTCCTCGACGGCGGGCGGCTGATCGCCGAGGGCACCGCCGAGGAGCTCAAGCGGCTCATCCCCGGCGGCCACATCGAGCTCACCTTCGCCGACGCGCACCTGCTCGGCACCGCCCGCAACGCCCTCGGCGCGGGGGTCGCCGACCCCGAGGCGCTCACCCTCCAGGTGCCGAGCGACGGCAGCGTCCGCGCGGTCCGCGAGCTGCTCGCCCTCCTGGACGAACGCTCGATCGACGTCGCCGAGATGAGCGTCCACACCCCCGACCTCGACGACGTCTTCCTCACCCTCACCGGCCAGCAGAAGGAGAACACCCGATGAGCACCCTCGCCTTCGCCGTGCGCGACTCCTCCACCATGATCCGGCGCCAGCTCAAGGCCCTGCTCCGCTACCCGTCCATGACCGTGCAGCTGGTCATCACACCCGTCATCCTCCTGCTCCTGTTCGTCTACGTCTTCGGCGGCACCCTCGGCGCCGGGCTAGGCGGCGGCCGCGGCACCTACGTCGACTACGTCGTCCCCGGCATCCTGCTCATGGCGGTGGCCACGGCCGCGACCGGGACCGCCGTCATGGTCGCCACCGACATGACCGAGGGCATCATCGCCCGCTTCCGCACCATGCGGATCTGGCGGGCCTCGGTCCTCACCGGCCACGTCGTCGGCGCCGTGGTCCAGCAGCTCCTCGGCATGGCCGTCCTGATCGGCGTCGCGCTGGCCATCGGCTTCGACCCGAACGCCACCGCCCTGGAGTGGCTGGCCGCCGCCGGGCTGCTCACCCTGTTCGTCGTGGCCATCACCTGGCTGGCCGTCGCCCTCGGCATGAAGTCCCCCACCCCCGAGGCCGCCAGCAACGCCCCCATGCCGCTGATCCTGCTGCCCTTCCTCGGCAGCGGCTTCGTCCCCACCGACTCCATGCCCACCGTCCTGCGCTGGTTCGCCGAGTACCAGCCCTTCACCCCGATCATGGAGACCGTCCGCGGCCTCCTCCTCGGCACCCCGATCGGCGACAGCGCCGCCATCGCCACCGCCTGGTGCGCCGGCATCGCCGCCGTCTCCTACCTCTGGGCCAAGAGCATCTTCAACAAGGCGTGAACCGTGAACCGGCCGGACAGGGCCGTCGGACCAACCGGTCCGACGGCCCTGAGCCGTTGGTGCGGGATCAGCCGGAGGTGCGGACCAGCCGGAAGAAGGCGCGAACGTCGGCGACCAGCAGGTCGGGTGCCTCCATCGCGGCGAAGTGGCCGCCCCGGTCGAACTCCGACCAGTGGATCACGTTGTGCTCGCGTTCGGCGACGCGGCGGACTCCGGCGTCGTGCGGGAAGACCGCCACCCCGGCGGGGACATCGGACTTCTCGACCGGCCCGCCCCAGTCGGCCGCTGTCTCCTTGTAGAGGCGGGCGGAGGAGGCCGCGGTGCCGGTGAGCCAGTAGATGGTGATGTCGGTGAGCATCTGATCGCGGTCCACGGCGTCTTCGGGGAGCTCGTGGGCGGGGTCGGTCCACTCCTTGAACTTCTCCACGATCCAGGACATCTGGGCGACGGGGGAATCGTGCAGGCCGAAGGCGAGCGTCTGCGGGCGGGTGGACTGGAGGACGGCGTAGCCCGTGCCGTCCTGGTCCGAGTAGGAGGCCAGCCTGGTCCGCTCCGCCTCGGTGAGGCCCGCCATCTCGTCGGGGGCGAAGGTCGGGAAGCCCAGGGCGCCGTTGACGTGGACGCCGACGACGTGCTCGGGGGCGACACGGCCGAGCGCGGGGGAGATCACCGAACCGCTGTCGCCGCCCTGGGCGCCGTACCGGTCGTAGCCCAGGCGGCTCATCAGTTCGGCCCAGGCGCGGGCCACCCGGTTCAAGGTCCAGCCGGTCTCGCGGGTGGGACCGGAGAACCCGAACCCGGGGAGGGAGGGCGCCACCACGTGGAAGGCGTCGGCCGGATCGCCGCCGTGGGCGCGGGGATCGGTCAGCGGGCCGATGACCTTCATGAACTCGGCGATCGAACCGGGCCAGCCGTGCGTGAGGATCAGCGGCAGCGCGTCCGGCTCGGGAGAGCGCACGTGCAGGAAGTGGATGTTCTGCCCGTCGATCTCGGTGGTGAACTGCGGGTACTCGTTGAGCGCCGCCTCCTGCTTCCGCCAGTCGTATCCCGTCCGCCAGTACTCGGCCAGCTCCCTGGCGTACGACGACGGAACGCCGTACGACCAGCCGGTTCCGGGCAGCTCGTCCGGCCAGCGGGTGCGGGCCAGCCGCTCGCGGAGGTCGTCGAGGTCGGCCTGCGGGATGTCGATGCGGAAGGGATTGATTTTCGCCATGCCCTGAACACTAGGTATCTGCTAGGACGACTTCAGTCCTAGGTAGTCGGCGAGAATGCAGACATGTTGGAGACCTCGGCTCGACTCCTCAAACTGCTGTCCCTCCTGCAGGCCCATCGGGACTGGTCCGGCACGGATCTGGCGGAACGGCTCGGCGTCACGACGCGGACCGTACGGCGGGACGTGGACCGGTTGCGGGAACTGGGCTACCCCGTGCACGCCACGGCCGGCGCGCCGGGATACCGGCTGGGCGCCGGATCCGACCTGCCTCCGCTGCTGCTCGACGACGACGAGGCGGTCGCGGTCGCGGTGGGGCTGCGGACGGCCGCCGGAGGCACCGTCGCCGGGATCGAGGAGACGTCCGTACGGGCGCTCGCGAAGCTCGAACGGGTCCTGCCCTCACGGCTGCGGCACCGCGTCCACGCACTGCAGTCGATGACCGTGCCCATGGCGGTGGCCGCGGCGCCGGTCGACCCCGACGTGCTGACCGCCATCGCCGCGGCCTGCCGCGACCACGAGGGACTGCGCTTCGACTACCGCTCCCACGCCGGTCAGGAGAGCCGCCGTTCGGTCGAGCCCCACCGGCTCGTGCACTCGGGACGCCGCTGGTACCTCGTGGGCTGGGACACCGACAAGGAGGACTGGCGGACGTACCGGGTCGACCGGCTGCACCTGAAGACCCCGAACGGGCCGCGCTTCGTCCCCCGCGACCCGCCCGACGAGGACCTCGCCGCCTACACGTCCCGCGCGATCTCCAGCGCCCCCTACCGCTACCAGGCGCGCTTCACCATGCACGCCCCCGCGGAGACCGTGGCCGGACTCATGCCGCCGACGAGAGGAGCGGTCGAGCCCGTCGACGCGCGGACCTGCGTCCTGCGGTGCGGCTCGAACGACCTCGACGAGATCATCGTGTGGGTCACCCTGATGGACATCGGATTCGAGGCGCACGAGCCGCCGGAACTGGTCGAGCGCATCGGCGTCATGGCCGACCGCCTCCGTGCGGCGTCGGCCGGACGGTGACGGTCAGCGGATGTCGGCGCCGGCCTGGTGGGCGGAGTCTGCGATGGCCTGGAGGGCGGCCAGGTGCTCGGTCAGCGCGGTGCGGCCGTCCGGGGTCAGCGAGAGCCAGGTGCGCGGACGTTTCCCGACGTAGCCCTTGCGGACCTTGACGTACCCGGCGTCCTGGAGCGCCGAGACGATCCTGCTGATGCTCGCGTCGGAGACCTGCGCGTGGTCGCGCACCGCACCGAACTCGGCTTCGAGGCAGCCGGACAGGAAAGCCATGATGCCCAGCCGCGTCGGATGGTGGATCTCCTCATGGAGGACGGGTCGTGCGCTGGGACGACCCTTCATGACCGCCTCCGGTTCTCCTGCCACGCGGTGGCCGCCCACAACGCCGCACCGCCCAGCACCGCGGCGGTGACCGCGCCCGCGGCATGCCCGAACGGAATCGCGGCCAGCCATCCGAGACCGTACACGAACAGCGGCCCGACCTGATCGATCAGCCACTCCTCACCCGTCCTCTTGGGCATGACGACGACCCCGCCGAGGTTCACCACCGCCCCGTGCACGAGAACGAACGCCGTCATCGCGACCAGCCCGGCGATCAGCCACGGCCGCGCCCAAGGCCCGAACACCAGCCCGAAACCCGCCATGAACAGCAACCCCCGCGCCGGCGCGTACCACCCCGGCGCCGCGGGCCGCTCCCGTGCGGCGGCCTTGGACCGCGCGGCGACCCGAAGCGCGGCCTGAGCCGCGGCGACCTGCTCGTCGTTGGCCATCGAAACACTCCTCTGCTCAGCGGAAGTACTTCGATGGTAACAACTACTTTTGCGATACAAAAGTAGTTACGCGGGCGAGTCCCCGACGCCGCGGCCATCGGACGCCATCACCGATGCACGGCCGCCGTCGAACTCGTGGGAGGCGGTCAGCGGAGGAAGGAGAAGCTGCCGCCCCAGCTGCCGTAGGACTGGCTGGTCACGCCGTTGCGGGTGGAGCCCTGGTAGGCGTCCTGGCCCGCCTTGATCTCGACCCGTACCCGGCCGCCCTCCGCGAGCGTGATGAGCCCGGCGTGGACGGCCGCCGTGCACACCGAGGAGTCGCTGGTGTAGACGTCGGTGCCCCAGACCGTTCCCGCCGTGCCTCCCGAGGGACACGACAGGGTGAACCGTGGGCCGAGCGTGTTCGCGTAGGTATCGGAGTCGCTGCTCCAGTCGGCCGGGGTGGCGGTCTCCGCTGAGCCGTCGCCGCTGCCGTCGGTTCCCGTGCCTCCGCCACCGCCCGGATCGCGGGTCAGCTGGTAGGCCGTGATTCCGGCCGCCGCCAGGAGGACGACCCCGATGGCGGCGATCACCGGCCCGCGCCGTCCCTTACGGGCCGTCGTGGGACGGCCGGGCCAGTGGCCCTGCGGGTCGGTGGGCGGGAGCGGGGAAGGCGGAGGCTGCCGGCTCGCGGGCTCGGGCGCGGAACCGGGAGGGGGGAAGCCCGGCGGGAACGCGCCGGGCTGAGACGGGAAGCCCTGCGGGCCGGGCTGTGGCCGAGGGGCCACGGTTGCGGCGGGGAGGGAGGCGATGTCGGTCATGCGGCGCCCGGTCAGACCTTCGAGCAGATCGGCGACGCTCGGGCGGACGGCCGGGTCCTTGGCCAGGGAGGCTTCGACGAGCGGGAGGAGTTCAGGGTCGAGGCCGTCGAGGCGCGGGGCGTCGTAGGCGACGCGGTGCAGGATCTCGGGCAGGGTCGACCCGTGGAAGGGGGCGCGGCCGGTACCGGCGTAGGCGACGACGCAACCCCAGGAGAAGACGTCTGCGGCCGGGCTGAGCCGCCCGCCGGTGACGAGCTCGGGGGCCAGGTAGGCGGGGGTGCCGATCAGCTGGCCGGTGCGGGTCATGCCGTCGGCGCCGTCCAGGGCGCGGGCGATCCCGAAGTCGATGACGCGCGGCCCGACCGGCGACAGGAGCACATTGGACGGCTTGAGGTCACGGTGCACGAGGCCGGCGTCGTGGATGGCGGCCAGGGCCGTCGCGACCCCGAGGGCCAGCCCCTCCAGATCGCCGCCGTGCAGCGCGCCGCCCGACTCGACCGCCTCCTGGAGGGTCGGCCCCGCGATGTACTCGGTCACGATGAACCACGGGCTGTGGTCGAGCCCGGCGTCGACGACGGGAGCAGTGCAGTAGCGGCGTACACGCTTGGCCGTCTCGACCTCGCGCCGGAACCGGTCCCGGAACTGGGTCTGCCCGGCGAGCTCGGCGTTGATCACCTTGACGGCGACCCGCCTGCCGTCGGCGCCCTCGCCGAGGTAGACGGTTCCCATCCCGCCCCGCCCCAACCGCCCGACCAACCGATAACGCCCGATCTCGACCGGATCATCATCGCCCAGCGGTTCCGCCATGCTTCCTCCCCTTCGCCCGCCCATCCCGAGCGTACGGCGCGCGGGGATGTTCCGAGCGAAAATCTCGGGCGTACCACTCAGCGCGGCACCCGGAGATCCGATGAGAGATTCAGCCGCAGAACCGCCCTCCGCGGCGGCCCCTCCTCATTCGCCTGGCGAATGGCTTCGGCGAGCCCGCGGCGAAGCACCTCGACTTGTTTCTCAGAGTCCCGAAAGCGGCGTGCAAAGTGTGCGAACGATGCGGGCCACCCCGGCGGGCACGTCGACGATGAGATGACGGGGAGCATCGCGGAGCAGACCCTCGCGGGACGCGAGAAGGCCCGGCTGGTCACTCGGCGTCAGTAGGAGGTCAGGCGGGGACCCAGGAGATGGTGGAAACCCTGGCCCAGGGCCGGAGCGGCAGGGCCGGTGGCGGTGTAGCGGGCCTGGGTGCCGTCGGTGTGCTGGACGGTGATGGCGAGGGCGTCGAAGGACTGGTGGGCCCATGCCTGGTGGATGGCGTGCGACGGGTGATGCTTGTAGTCGGCCTGCCGGAGGGTCTGGGCGGCGCTGGTCAGGACGGTGATCCTGGAGGCGATGAAGGAGAGCAGGCCGTAAGCGATGCCTACGATGCCGGGGGCGAAGATCAGGGTCTGGGTGGTGCTGGAGGCTCCCTGCTCGCCGGCGGAGATGGCCAGAACACCGAACACGGCCGAGCCGACGAGCGCCGAGAGGACATAGCGGACACGGAAGAACCGTTCAAACCAGATCTCCATCCGGGTGTCCAGGTGAACGCCCTGCACCTCGTAGCCGTGGGGCACGAACGTGATCGTGACGTCGCCACCGGGCTCCGCCCGCACTCCGTCGATCCGCATGTTCGCCCACCCACTTCTGCTCGGGACTTCCTCCCCAAATGCGAGTCATTAGACCATGGGAAGAACGGTTCGACGATGCATGGCCTGCCCCTCGGCCGCCGGTGGGTTCGGCTCCGCGGATGGGCTCGGTGTCGACGGGCTCACCGCCGGGGCGCTCCCGGCACTTGCGGTCGCGGGTTCCGCGGACGTTGTCGCGGAGCCCGGCCAGCAGGCCGGCTGGTGGACCGCCGACCTGGCCGAGGCGCCGACGATCGTTGCAGATCAGGCAACGGCCGACGCCGATCGGGCGGTGGTCCTCCGGGCCGCCGGGATGTTCGGAGCAGAGCAGTGGCCGGGTGAGGGCCCCCGCACAGGGAACCTCCCCGCTCCGCCGCATCCTCGTCGGCATCGGCGAGCGGTCGCCGGTCGGCGAGATGAACGGCCTCAACGAGAACCGTGAGGTCACCGCGGTCGGCCATCTCCTCCAGGTACCGAGCGAGACTGCGGATGGGTTCGGCTGCTCGGCGGCGCGCCTCTTCGATGATCACTGTGGCCTGGTCATCGATCAGTCCGTACAACCGGTGCAGTAGAGCGTGAGCTTCCGCGCGCTGCGCCGACCGACCGACCGGAAGGCAAGCGGAGCGTAGGGGCCGCCAGGCCCCCGTAGCACCGCTGTGCGCGAACGGAGGTGCTTGGACGGGTGGAGAGCACGGGTTCCGGAACGGGGGAGAACACACTGGCCGGACGGCGGGGAGCGGGAGGGGCGGAGCCCCTCGCCCGGGGTCCGGGGCAGAGCCCCGGTGGGCAGGGCCCCGAGCGTAGTGAGGGACCAAGGGTGGAGCGGAGGGCGCGGAGGCGGAACCGGAGTGATCCCGATGCGGGAGAAGGGCCGCGGGCTGCGCGAGGGCCGAAGGGCCGGACCCCGCCCCGAAAACGATCAGGTCCGCCGCACGAACTCGTGCGGCGGACCTGGTCAGAAGGCGGAGGTGGCGAGATTTGAACTCGCGATGGGCGTGAACCCAAACCGCATTAGCAGTGCGGCGCCATAGACCGTACTAGGCGACACCTCCAGGACCCGTGAGGGCCAGTGCAAGGGTACCGGTAGTCGGGGGGTGCGGCAAAGCGGTTAGCTCTCGACGGGGCCGCAGTGTTGCTCGAAGGTGCCGGCCGCGGTGGCGAGCTTGCCGCTGGCTTCGAGGGCTTCGGGGCCGCCGGTGGGGTCGTCGGACTTGTGGGCCTTGGCGAGCTGGTCGAGGGCGTCGGCGACCTGGGTGCCGGCGGTCTTGACGCTGTCGTCCTCGGCGGAGCCGGCGGCGGTGCGGATCTTGGCCGCGGCGTCGGCGTAGATCTTGGTGAAGTCGGCCTCGCCGGTGCCGTTCTCCTCGGCCTGGAGGGTGGCGATGGACTTGATCGCGTCCTTCATCTGGTTGCAGCTGGCCTGCTTGTCGACGCCGTCGCCACCTCCGCAGGCCACCGCCGCGGGCAGGAGGACTACGGCGAGGAGAACAGATCTGAGACGCATGAGAACTCCAAGTGAGAGGCCCCGTCGGGTGCCCTGAGACCTTACAGCCTGTGTACAAACCTTTTGATCGTGCACAGCCCCCTTCTCGGGAGTCCCCGCTCACGCACCCGGCAGGGCGGTGGTGGGGGTTCGCGCCGTTGACGGCCCGCAGACGGCGGCCGTACCAGTGGTCGGCCGGTGGCGTCTGTGGGTCTGGGTCGCGCGTTGGTCACCCGGCCCGCTGCTTGCGGGTCCGGGGCCCGGGTGATGACCTCCACCCGGGCATGAGAGGAAACGGACAAGACGGGACAGGCGAGGGCCCTGCTTGGCGAGGTTGATCGCGGCATTGAGGTCCCGGTCGATCCGCAGTCCACACTCCGGGCAGCGAAACTCCCGCTGGGACAGGGGCAGTGTCGCGACGCGGTGGTCGCAGCGCGAGCAGGTCTTGCTGGAGGCGTACCACCGCTCGGCCTCCACCACGATAACGCCCCGCCAGGCGGCCTTGTAGACCAGTATCCGAGCCAGGGAGGCGAAGGCGGCATCGGACAGGGACTTGGACAGGCGGTGGTTGGCGAGCATCCCGGCCACGTGCAGGTGTTCGATCACCAGCCGGTCGTGGTTCTTGACCAGCAGGTTCGACACCTCATGCAACCGGTGCTCGCGCATCGCCGCGGTGCGGGCCTGATACTCACTCACCTTCTGCAGGGCGCGGGCGCGCCTGCGGGAGTCGGGCCGGGTGCGGGCCAGGCGCCGCTGCCGGAGGGCCAGGCCCTCCTGGCGGCGCCGGTAGATCCGTGCGGCCGGGACCCGGGCGGTCTCGGTGCCGTCATCAGTGGCGGCCACGACCAGGTCGATCAGTCCCCGGTCGACGCCCGCCCAGCCGGATGCCTCCACCTCCGGCGGGGCATGCCGGACGGCGGGGTGCAGGTCGGGGGCCTCCACACTGATCGCCACGGTCCACCGGCCGCGCCGCCACCGCACGGTGGCCGCGATGACGCGGGCTCGGGGTTCCCCGTCCGGACCGGGACTCAGCAGCCTGCGCAGCGGCCGGGTGTCCTCCCGCACCCCGATCACCCCCAGACGGGGCAGTCTCACCGCGCGCAGACGATCGGGAGTTCCCACCGCGACATTGGCCTTCTGGGAGCGGATGCGGAAGCAGTAGAGGGTGCGGGACTTCTTCTTGAAAGCCGGGAACCCCACCGCAGGCCCCGGTCGGCGGCCCTTCCGGGAGTCGGTGAACGCCACCAGGCCTCGGGCGAGGTCTGCGGCGGCCTCCTCGAACACAATCGACGGGATCGTGCGGTGCCAGGTCGCTCCCTGGGCGTCCAGGTCGCGTCTCCAGGCGTTGACCGCATTGATCAGATCGAACTTCGACCACGGAACCCGCACATCTGGATCGGTTCCGCGTTCGCCCAAGCCGGACTTCACCAGGGCGAGGAGGGTGTTGTAGGCGGCGCGTGCGGCACCGCCGGCCGTGCGTAGGAGCATCTCCTGCGCAGCCGTCGGCTCGAGGGTGTATCTGAACGCCGTCATCCGCGACACACCCGCCACGATACGTACACCAGTTCGAATCCGCCATCGGAACACCACGATAGGTCAGGGTCTGCTCACTGACCGGACACACCGCCGGCAGCAGGCGAGCCCAGCACCGAAGAGCATTCCCACCGCCGCTTCGGGGTTTGCCAGCAGGCTCTTAGTGGTCGGGTGGTCGGGTGGGGTAGCCCCTGGGCCGGGGGATGGGGAAGTCCTGCCCGAGGTCGGCGTCGCCGCGGAGGCGGGTGACGGCGCGGGAGACCGTCGACTTCACGGTGCCGACGCTGATGCCGAGGTGTTCGGCGATCTGCGCGTCGGAGAGGTCGGCGTAGTAGCGCAGGACGAGGGTGGTCCGCTGGCGGTCGGGGAGGCGGCACAGGGCGCGGTGCAGGCAGTCGCGCAGTTCGCTGCGGCGGGTGCAGTCCTCGACGGGCAGGTCGGGCGGGTCGGCGGTCGGGTGGACCTCCGGGCCGCGGCGGCGCCACCAGGAGATCCGGATGTTGACCATGGCGCGGCGGACGTATCCGTCCAGGGCCGCGCGGTCCTGGATGCGGTCCCAGGCCAGGTAGGTCTGGGCGAGTGCGGTCTGCAGGAGGTCCTCGGCCTCCGTCGGGTCCGCGGTGAGGCCCCGTGCCATGCGCAGCAGGGCGGGACCGCGGCGGATCACATACTCGGCGAACTCCTTATGTACCGGATTATCCATGTTCATCCCCGCCTCCAGGAGCCGGCTCTGAGCCGTACCCTGACACGAAGATCTCCATTACGGTTTCCAGTAATTCCCAATTTAGGGTCAACCAAGTGCGAAGAAACTGTACCCAGGAGTGAAAAACCCATCCGCAGAACCGCGAGTTATGGACAAATTGGTCGACATTTGGCCTGCGGGAGGTAACTGTTGACAACACCGCATGGAACACGCTTGACAGAAGCACTTGACAGCAGAGGGGTGGAAGAGGGGTGCCGACGCGCCGACGCCGTAGATGGAGGTCCGCGGTCCTGGGACCCTCCGAGCGGTTCCTGCCGGTCGGCGAGCCCCCGCTGCCCGTGGTCGAAGGGCGCGTCGTCGACGCCGGACCCGACCTGCTCGTGCTGTGGGCGCCCGCCGGGAGCGGCGTCGGCCACCGCGAGTACCGGGTGCCCATGTCCGACGAGACCTCCGTCTGGTACGGCGGGCGCGCCGGCCGCGAGGCGCTGCAGCCCGGCCGGGACGCGGTCGTGCGCCCCACCGGTGACGGCCTCGCCGCCGACCGGATCTGGGTCGACATCGTCCGGGTCAACGGGACGATCCTCTCGGTCGCGCAGAAGCGGGAGCGGCAGGGCCTGCGCCACCTCGTCGAGGTCGACCAGGGGCCGCACCGGCCACACGTCCGGGTGGCCATCCCGCCGGAGAGCCTCGGCAAGATCCTCGTGCGGCACCCGCTGATGCTCCCCGGCCAGCTGTTCGACGTGATCGCCCGGCAGACGTGGGAGGGGCCGGTGGCGGTCCAGCCGGGCAGCGCGCAGCCCGCGCCGCTGGCCGCCCCGCCGCCCGGACCCGAGAAAGGCGTGCTGCGGGGCACCGCCACCTGGTACTCCACCCCCGGACGCGGCGCCGCCTACCCGCGGCTCGAGGCGCTGGGCGACTCCGGCGGCTGCCCCGACGCCCCCGATCCCTGCGCCCAGCTGCCCTACCTGTCGCTGGGCAGCGCGGTGGAGGTGCGCAACGACTGCACCGGCCGCGGCGCCGACCTCGACGTGATCGAGTGCGGCTGCAACGCGGCGCTGTTCTGCGACCGGTGCGTGGTGTGCGGCACCACCCCGCGCGGCCGCCTGGTGGAGCTCACCAGGGCCAGTTTCGTCGAGCTCGGGGGAGACCTGGATGTCGGCTGCTTCAACGTGTCCCTGGCGGTGAACCGATGACGCTCGTCGTGCTCGAAACCCAACTCCTCGTCGTCATCTTCATGTTCGCGCTGGCCATCCTGGGCAAGATGCACGCGGCCAAGGACGGGTTCAAGATCCTGGCGCTCCTCGTCGAGTGCGTGCTGTGCGTGCTGCTGCTGTTCTCGGCCCACCTGCTGGTGCGGCTGGCGACCGCCATGCTGCTGGTCTCGGCGACGTGGGTGCTGGACGAGATGCGCGCCCTCCGGCCGGGCCAGGGCTGCGGCTGCTTCGGGGTGCTCAGCAACGTCCCGGTCACCCGGATGACGGTCCTGCGCACCGGGCTGCTGGGGGTGGCCGCGGCCGTGGCCGTCCCGGTGCAGGACACCGGGCTGCAGGTCCTGGCGGACCTGCCGGGCTGGCGGTCCCTGCTGTTCGTGGTGGAGGTCGGGCTGATCGCGGCGCTCTCCCCCGAGATCTCGACGGTGGTGCGGCGGCGGCGCGTGCCCTGCGAGCGCCGTGCCGTGCCGCTGCGCGAGACCTTCACCGCCCTGCACGCCAGCGAGCCGTGGCGCCGGTACGGGCTCTCCCGCAAGGCCGCGCCGGCGGAGGTCTGGCGGGAGGCGTGCTGGCGGTTCCTGGTCTACCCGCTGGCCGACGGGAGCGAGGTCGTCTTCGCGGTCTCGCTGGCCGACGGCGGAGTGCGCGCGGCGACGACGGACGAGGTGCTCGCCGCGCCGGTGGACGAGCAGGCGGTTCTTCAGCCGTCTAACGCCATCTTGACCAGGCACTAGAGAACCCTAGATTTTCCTGGTCAGGAGAGTCTAAGGATCTCTAGCACCAGCCCTAGAGATCCTTAGACAAGACTTGCCATACCTCTCTACGGCTTTCTAGCGCCGACCTTAGAGAGCCGGATATTCACCCGGGCTGCTCCCGCAGGAACCTCCCGAAGTGCGGCACCGTGAAGGCCACCGAGCCGCGCTCGGCGCTGAAGATCAGCCCCTTCTTGATCAGCCCGTCCCGGGCCGGGGACAGGCTGGACGGCTTGCGCCCCAGCTCGTCGGCGACGGACGCGGTGGAGACCGGCTCGTCCCCCAGGGCGGCCATGGCCCGCATGTAGTCGCGTTCGGCGGGGGTGGCCCGCTCGTAGCGGCTGCCGAAGAACCCGACGGCCAGCTCGCTCTCGGCCTCCGGCGCGGCGACCTTGATGTCGTGCTCGGTGATCGGCGAGGTGGGCGCCAGGTCCCAGACGACCTTGGCGTAGGCCTGGACGAAGTACGGGTAGCCGTCGGCCGCCTCGTACAGGGCGTCCAGCGCCTCGGGGGTGAAGGTGACCTCCTCGCGCCCGGCGGGTGCGAGCAGCGCTTGGTCGGCGGCGTCCCGGTCGAGGCGGTCGATCCTGGCGTAGCGGAAGAGCCGCTCGGAGTAGGACTTGCTGGCGCTCAGCACCGCCGGGAGGTGCGGCAGGCCCGCCCCCACCACGATCAGCGGCCCGCCCGTCTGGGACAGCTCGTGGCAGGCGGCGCACAGCGCGGACACGTCGTCGGGCGGCACGTCCTGCATCTCGTCGACGAACAGGCCGATGCCCACGCCGAGGTCGGTGGCGACCGAGGCGGCGTCGACGAACAGCTCGGTGAGGTCGATCTCCAGATCGCCGGAGTCGGCGCGGCCGCGGGCGGCGGGCACGTTGATGCCGGGCTGCCAGCGGTGCACCGGGGCCTTGGCGCGCCCGGACGGCGGCGGCTCGGCCTGGGCGAAGGCCTTGAGCACGCCGAGGAACTCCTCGATGCGGTCGGGGGCGCGGTGGCGGGGCGCCAGCTCCCGGATCGCGGTGTGCAGGGCCGCGGCGACCGGGCGGCGGATCGACTGCTCCGGCCGCGCCTCGATCTTGCCGGTGCCCCAGAGCCGCTGGATCGCCATGGAGCGGAAGGTGTTGAGCAGGACGGTCTTGCCCACCCCGCGCAGCCCCGTGATGATCATGCTGCGTTCCGGGCGCCCCCGGGCCACCCGTTCCAGCACGACCTCGAACTGGCGCAGCTCGCGGTCGCGGCCGGCGAGCTCCGGGGGCCGCTGGCCCGCGCCGGGCGCGTAGGGATTGCGTACGGGGTCCACGGTCTCGGACTCTATGAGGGCGTATAGCTGCGGCCGTAGATTTCCATAGAAACACTGACGGCGTGTCGCCATAAGGACCACAACTACCCCCAATCCGCATGATCGAAGATGCGTTCGATGGCCATCACGTTAGCGCACAGATGTTCGAGCCGTCAGCAACACCTGGGGAAAATCCCGCGGGGGCGGCATGGGTAGGCTCTGCCCATGGAAGAACCCCGCTGGCTGGACGCTGCCGAGCAGAGCCACTGGCGCGCGTACCTGGAGGGCAGCTCCCGGCTGTGGGAACGGCTCGACCGCGACCTCAAGGCCTCCCACGGCCTGACCATGCCGGAGTACGAGATCCTGGTCCGCCTCTCGGAGGCGCCCGAACGCCGGCTCCGCATGGCCGAGCTGGCGGTCATGGCCTACCAGTCCCGCAGCAGGCTCTCCCACACCTGCTCCCGGCTGGAGAACAAGGGCCTGGTCCGGCGGGAGGCCTGCGCGGACGACAAGCGCGGCATCAACGCCGTCCTCACCGAGGAGGGCTTCGCCGCCCTGGACCGGGCGGCCCGCGACCACGTGCGCACGGTGCGCGCCCACCTCGTCGACCTCGTCTCCCCGGAGGAGCTCGAGGTCATCGGCAACGCCTTCGCCCGCATCGCCGCCCAGGCCGAATGAGCGGGCGGCTCAGCCCAGCCCGGTGGCGAAGCCCAGCGACAGCAGGGTGAGCACCACCCAGCCGAGCATCATGCCGAACCCGTACGCGCGCCCGTTCCTGCCCACGCCCCAGACCAGGAACGCGCCGAAGCCGAAGGCCACCGCGATCAGCACCACCGCCTGCACGCCCGTGTCCGAGCCGCTGTTGTGCATCGGCGCCCACATGACGACGAGGTTGATCAGCGCGTAGGCGAGGAACCCCGCCGCGCCGCGCGCCACCTCCCCGGTGCTCGGGGGTGCGCCGAGCGCCTCGGGCCAGCTCAGGCCCAGTCCGTCACCACCCGCTCGGGCCGCGGGGGTCTCCTTCATCTCGAACAGCTCGTCGGAGAGAGTCGGCCGTTCGTCCGGCTCGGTCATGGGCGATCCTGAGGTCATGGACGGTTCACGGGCTTTTTCGATACTCGCCCTGGGGGCGGTCCTCCTCGCGGGAACGGCCGCATGTGGCCAGGACGAGGAGGACGGCGGGCCGACCGGGACCCAGACCCGGTCGCCCCAGCAGGCTCCGACGCAGACCGCCTCTCCCGAGGGGCCGCCGGAGTTCAGGTCCGAGATCAGCAAGGTCACCGCCGAACAGTTGCGCCATTCCTGGCGCGCGGGGTGCCCGGTCCCGCTCTCCGGGCTGCGGATGATCACCATGACCTACTGGGGGTTCGACGACAAGGCACACGAGGGCGGCAAGCTGGTCATCAACGCCAAGGTAGCTCAAAAGATCGCGGGGGTCTTCGAAAAGCTCTACGACGACCGCTACCCCATCCACAAGATGGTCCCGGTCGACGAGTACAAGGGCAGCGACTTCGACTCGATCGAGGCGAACAACACCTCGGCGTTCAACTGCCGGCAGGCCACCGGCTCGGGCAACTGGTCGCGCCACGCCTACGGCATGGCCATCGACATCAATCCGTGCCAGAACCCGTACGTCTCCACCAGCGGCGAGATCGCCCACCCGAGCTGCAAGAAGTTCTACCGGTCCCGCAATCCCAAGGAGCCGGGCGTCATCACGGCCGGGGACAACGTCGTGAAGGCGTTCCAGAGCATCGGCTGGAAGTGGGGCGGCTACTGGGAGGGGACCAAGGACTACCAGCACTTCTCCGACAGCCGCTGAGCGCCTGGCGGTGCCGTACGGCCGCAGTGGGGGCGCGGACACCACTGCGGCCGTACGGAGCTCGGCGGCCGCCTCCGGGCGACGAGCATGCCGTGGAGAAGCCTCCGTCCTTGGAAGAATTACCCTCCCGAAGGCCGCCGGGTGGCCCGATTCCCAGAAGTCGTCCTCGAGCGGCCTTGATTTCCGTATTTCCGTCAACCGGGGTTGACACGCCCTTCGTGTCAACCTAGGTTGACATCATGACAGATGGAGAACAGCTCGCCCGTGAGGCGGGCAGCCGCGACCCGGCGGTGGGGCTGCGCGCGGTGCGCGCGCTCCGGGAGCTGGCCGACCGGCTGGAGACGCTTCAGGTCGGCAACGCGCGCTCGCTGGGCTGGTCCTGGCAGGAGGTCGCCGACGCGCTCGGCGTCAGCCGCCAGGCCGTGCACAAGAAGCACCGGAACACCGAGACCTCCCTCTTCGCCAGATTCGGAAAGGACACCTGAAATGTTCGAACGCTTCACCAAGGACGCCCGCGCCGTGGTCGTCCAGGCCCAGCAGGAGGCCAGGGCGCTGCGCCACGACCGGATCGAGGCCGGCCACCTCCTGCTCGCCCTGACCGCCGTCGAGGGCGGCGCCGCACGGGCGCTCGACGCCTGCCTCCCCGGCCTCGACGGGCTGCGCGCCCGCGTCCGCGCCGAGATCGACGGGCTCGACCCCGACGCGCTGGCCTCGATCGGCGTCGACCTGTCGGCGGTCCGCCAGGCCGCCGAGTCCGCCTTCGGCGAGGGCGCCCTCGACCGCGACCGCAAGGAGAAGCGGGGCCACCTGCGCTTCACCCGCGAGGCCAAGAAAGTGCTGGAGCTCTCCCTGCGGGTGGCGCTCAGCAACGGGCACCGGTTCATCAGCGACGGGCACATCCTGCTCGCGCTGCTGATGCTCCCCGAAAGCGCGCCCGTCCGCGCCATGCGCAACGCCGGAGCAGAGCTGGAAAACGTAAAAAGTGCAGCACTTCGCGAAATCACCGCCGAGGCTGCTTGAATCATCTACTAATAGTTACAATTGCCGATGCCTTGGATACGCTCAGGTATATGGCAGAGAACGAACAGGATCCCGCTGGAAACACCCAGCAGTTCCAACGTTTCGCGCAGCGGGTGGAGAGTGAACCCGACCCGGACGCCCAGGGCGGCATGCCCACCGGCCTCTTTCTGGCCGTCATCTCCGTGGTCGCGCTCATCGCCGTCATATCGGCGATCGCGCTGATCGTCTGAGCGGAGGGTGTGGGATTCGAACCCACGGGACCCGTGAAGGCCCGGGCGCTTTCAAGGCGCCTGCACTCGTCCACTATGCGAACCCTCCAGTGCGTACACCACGATAGCGGGCGTCACCCGGTAGCGCGCCCGCTATCGGTAGCGTGAACTCATGCATGCGATCTCCATCCTCGAACCCGGCGGCCCGGAGGCGCTCTCCTGGCGGGAGGCGCCAGACCCGGTGCCCGGACCCGGTGAGGTGATCATCGACGTGGCCGCCACCGCGGTGAACCGGGCGGACGTCCTCCAGCGGCTCGGCTTCTACCCGCCGCCCGAGGGCGCTCCGGAGTACCCGGGCCTGGAGGCCTCGGGCACGATCGGCGCGGTGGGCCGCGACGTGGACGACTGGGCGCCCGGAGACGAGGTGTGCGCCCTGCTCAGCGGCGGAGGGTACGCCGAGCGGGTCGCGGTGGCGCGGGAGCTGCTGCTTCCCGTGCCCGAGGGGACGTCCGTGGTCGAGGCCGCGGCCCTGCCCGAGGTGGTCTGCACCGTCTGGTCGAACGTCTTCATGATCGCCGGTCTCCGGCCGGGGGAACGCTTCCTCGTGCACGGCGGCGGCAGCGGGATCGGCACCATGGCCATCCAGCTCGCCAAACAGCGCGGCGCCGAGGTGACCTGCACCGTCGGCACCGAGGAGAAGGCGCGGCGCTGCGTCGAACTGGGCGCCGACCACACCGTCAACTACCGCACCGAGGACTTCGTCCGGGCCGGGGAGTTCGACGTCATCCTCGACAACATGGGCGCCAAGTACCTCGACCGCAACATCACCGCGCTCGCCCCCGGCGGCAGGCTCGTGGTGATCGGGATGCAGGGCGGCACCAGGGCCGAGCTGGACCTCGGCAAACTGCTGGGCAAACGCGCCTCCGTGCACGCAACCTCCCTGCGCTCCCGCCCGTTGGAGGAGAGGGCGGCGATCGTCGCCTCCGTACGGGAGAACGTGTGGCCGCTGCTGGAGGCCGGGACGGTCCGGCCGGTGATCGACCGGGTGCTTCCCCTGCCGCAGGCGGGGGAAGCTCATCGGATCATGGAGAGCAGCGGACATTTCGGCAAGATCTTGTTGAAGACTGGGGAGTCATGAGCGAACAGCACCAGGAACCGCAGGTGTTCATCGTCGGACCCGGGGACCCGTCCTCCGGTAAGGCCGACCACGAGGAGGACGGCCCGCGCTCCCTCACCGACATGGTCGAGCAGCCGGCCAAGGTGATGCGGATCGGCGGCATGATCCGGCAGCTGCTGGAGGAGGTGAAGGCCGCGCCGCTGGACGAGGCGAGCCGCGCCCGGCTGCGCGAGATCCACACCTCCTCGATCAAGGAGCTGGAGGACGGCCTCGCCCCCGAGCTGGTCGAGGAGCTGGAGCGGCTGTCACTGCCGTTCGCCTCCGAGGTGCCCAGCGAGGCCGAGCTGCGGATCGCCCAGGCCCAGCTCGTCGGCTGGCTGGAGGGCCTGTTCCACGGCATCCAGACCACCCTCGTCGCCCAGCAGATGGCGGCCCGCGCCCAGCTGGAGCAGATGCGCAAGGCGCTGCCCGCCGGGCTCATCCCCGGTGGAGTCCAGAAGGACGAGGAGCAGCCCCGCTCCAACGGCCCCTACCTGTGAGAGGGGGCCTCACCTGAACACGGCGACGGCCGGAACGCCCTCCGCGGGCTTCCGGCCGTCGTCTTACGCGCTACTTCAGGAGGCGCTTGCGCAGCGCCTTCTTCTCGGCCGGCTTGATGCCGAGCCCCTTGCGGAGGAACTTGTCGAAACCGCCGTACCGCTTCTTCACCTCGGAGAACCAGGCGTCGAGGTACGAGCGCTGGGCGTACAGCGCGGGCTCGACCAGCCTCGGGTCGATGTCCTCCTTCTTGAGGTAGGCGATGACCTCATCGTTGTAGGCCTTGAGCTCATCGTTGGAGCGCAGGTAGTCGCGGTAGACGGTCGACCGGTCGACGCCGGCGGCCAGCAGCAGGATCGCCGACATGACGCCCGTGCGGTCCTTGCCGGCGGCGGTGCAGTGGAAGAGCACCGCCCGGTCGGCCTTGGCCACGGCGCGGAACGTCCGGGCGAACTCCTTGCGGGCCACGGGGTCGGTGACCAGCTGCCGGTACCCCCGGCGCACGGCGGTGGCCGTCGGGGAGAGCGTCGGCATGGTCAGGATTCCGGCCAACTGGCCGAACTCCACGGGCGACTTCTGCCGCTTCACCCCACTGGGGAGCCGGTAGTTCCCCTCGCTCCGGATCTCGCCGCGCGTCCGGAAGTCGACGACGCGGGTGACGCCCTTCTTCTTGAGCAAGGCAAGGCCCTCGGACGTCGCCTTGGCCAGGCCGCCCGAACGGTAGACACGCCCGTAGCGCACCGTCTTGCCGTCCGCACCGCGGTAACCGCCGAGGTCGCGGACGTTGTGGGCACCCTCGACGTGGACCACGCGGGGCGGTTCCGCCGCCGGTTCGGCGGACGCCGGGATCGCGGGCAGGCTCGCGAGCAGCAGGGAGGACGCCACGAGGGGCAGCGCCAGGACACCAGATCTCATAAAGAGGTACTCTCACAGCACAGGAGGCACTTTGGTCTCACAAATATGGCCGAATCCGGGCAGACTTAGGGTCGCTATGCCGAAACTCATCGCGACCGACCTCGACGGCACGCTGATCCGCTCGGACGGCACGGTGTCCGAGCGTACCGTGGCGGCCGTCGCCCGCGCCGAGGAGGCGGGGCTCGCCGTGGTCATGGTCACCGGACGCCCGCCCCGCTGGATGCACGGCATCGCCCGGCAGCTCGGCCACCGGGGGCAGGCGATCTGCGCCAACGGGGCCGTGCTCTACGACCTGCACACCGAGACGATCGTCAGCCGGCGGACCATCGAGCCCGACCTCCTCGCCGAGCTCGTGGGACGGCTGCGCGCCGTCCTGCCCGAGCTGGGCTTCGCCGTCGAGTACGGCGAGGGCTTCCTCTTCGAGTCCCACTACAACCTCGGCCGGTGGGACGCCCGGAGCTGGGGCGGTGAGGCCGTCGAAGACGACAAGGCGCTCACCGCGCGGCCCGCCACCAAGCTGCTGGCCCTCCACCCGCCCACGGACATGGAGGAGCTGCTGCGGCGCGCCCACGAGGAGATCGGCGACCTCGTCACCATCACCCACTCCTCGGGACGCGCACTGCTGGAGATCAGCGCCCTGGGCGTCACCAAGGCCAGCGCGCTGTCGGACTACTGCGCGGAGCGTTCGCTGACCCCGGCCGACGTCGTCGCCTTCGGGGACATGCCGAACGACCTCCCCATGCTGGCCTGGGCGGGGCACGCCTACGCGATGGGCAACGCCCACCGCGACGTCCTGGCGGCCGTACCGCTGCGGACCGCGTCCAACGACCAGGACGGGGTCGCGCAGGTCATCGAGACCCTCCTCGAACCGCCCGCCTGAGCCTCGGCTCCTGTCCTTCTCCGTCCCGCATCCGCTTCTCCCCTCCCCACGGCTCGGTCCCTCGCTACGCTCGGGGCCGTGCCCACCGGGGCTCTGCCCCGGACCCCGGGCGAGGGGCTCCGCCCCTCCCGCACCCCGCCGTCCGGTCACCTTGTTCACACCCGTTCCAGGACCTGTGTTCTCCCCCGTTCGACCACGCCCGTTCGCGCACAGCGGTGCTACGGGGCCTGGCGGCCCCTACGCCCCGCTTGCTCACCTTCCGGAGACCGCGAGCGATTCGGAGAACGATCAACGTCGCCCTTGGAAAGCCCCTTGAGCTTGTCTGTGATCTCCGTAAGCCGACCTCGTCCGATACCCGGCACGTAGTCCGGGTCGCTGGCCTCCCGCAGCTCCACCAGGTCGGCGACCATGGGCACATAGCGGCCCCCGAAGACCCAGTGCGCCAGCAATGCCCGCTCTGTCTGCACTTTCAGCCCCAGGAACCCGAGTGGACAAGGCGAGCCCAGGACCGTGCGTTTGATCGCGATCCACCTCACGGGCGGCCGGATCAGCCGCCCTACTCACGGCAGCCCCCGCCCATGAACGCCCGCATGCCTTCCACCGAGCACAGCCAGGCCACCACCGCCGCCGCAGACAACAGCCGCTGACCGATCACCACCTCTTCCGGACCGAACATCCACAGCACCGCACCGCCCTCCACCCGGACCGACACCGTCAACGGCGGCAAAGCACAGTCGGCCACCAGGAAGACACCCCAGGACTCCATCCGGACCAGGGAGCGGACCCCATGCAGGCGCAGCGCCCACGCCAGCAGCCGCAGCCGCCACCCGTCCCTCACCACACGCCCCCGCAGGAGCAGCCGGGCACCGCCCACGCCGTCACCGAACGGTCGCTTTCCGGCCGGTAGGTGAACCCTTCGGAGAGGTGCCAGACCACCAGCAGGCCCCGCGAGGACTCCACCAGCTCTTCCGGCTTCACCGACTCGCCCAGCAGAAGCCGAGAGGTCTGCGCCACCGCCTCCAACTTGGGGAGCAGGTCACCCGCCGGAGGCCGGCGATGCACCAGCCGCCCCAGCAGACGACCCCCCGCGTGTCCCACGCTCAACGTGATCTCACCGCCGCCCCCGTGCACGGAGGCATTCGCCACCAGCTCCGAGAGCACCAAGTCCATGTCACTCCCGGCCGTGCATCCACGCGGCAGGATCCCCCGGAACCAGCAGCGCACCAGCGCCACCACCGCCCCACGCTCATCCAGCGTGAAATCACGGCGAACCGCATTCCCCGGCATCTCCAGGACAGGGAATTGCGCGTAGCCCCTAGGCTTGTCGTTCATGGTCGGAACCTCTGTTTCCGATCTAGGCCCCGGAGCCGGTGTGTCCGCACCGACCGGGGCCGCTTTTTGAAGCCGATTCACCGAGCGTTCGGCTGCGAGACGTGCGGCACGCATCGGTCCAGGTGGACGAGAAGTTAGGCGCTGCGCACAGCACGCGACCGCACAAAATGTGTGATCTTCCTGGCGGTCTTCGCGCGAAGCTAGAGCCGATGACCAGTAGCCAAGACATCGCCCGACGCATCGCCTACTGGAGGCGGAGGCGGGGCATGACCATGCGCCACTTCGCAGATCTTGTCGGGCGTTCCGTCAGCTGGGCGGAGAAGATCGAAAGCGGAGAGCGTGAGATAGTCCGGTTGCCCATGCTGGAGCGTGTGGCCGAAGTCCTACAGATCAGCGTGAGCGCTCTCATCAACGATGGCGATGCCGTTGAAGCCCAGCACAGACCCGATGCGGCGGAGATCTCGGCCATCAAGTCGGCTCTGGGCTCCTACGGGAGCATCGTCGAAGACGGCAGCGGGACGCCCCTGGACGTAGATTCCCTCAGGCAACAGGTCGAGTACGTGAACGCCGCTTTCCTAGCTTCTGATTTCGTGGCCGTCAGCAAGACTCTTCCCCCACTGATCGCAGAAGCCGCGCGGATAACACGAAGCGCGGATCGCAGTAGCCATGAAACAACCGCTCTGGCCGTGACCATCTACAAAATAGCCAGCTCAACGCTGCACAAATTCGGATCGCACGACGTCGCATGGCTTGCCGTTGATCGTGCCATGTACACAGCCCTTGATGTGCCCTGCCGATTCCGGACAGCTTATTTGCGGTTAGTTCACGCCGCGAGCTGCCGTTCGAGGTACTCGTTGT
>NZ_BAAAHH010000024.1:0-142259 GCF_039525175.1 Actinocorallia libanotica | reverse complement strand
GGCCCGCCCCGCCGGGACCGCCGCCGGAGCGCCCGCCGGAGCCCGCGCCCGCCCCCCAGCCCGTGCTGGACCTCGACCTCCTGGCCCAGACCGTCGCCGACCGGGTGGCCGAGCGGCTCGCGGGCCTGGCCGACACCGTGGCCGGGACGGTCGGCGCGGGGCTGCACGACGAGCTGGAGAGCATGCTGGAGCTCATCACCGCCGACCCCCAGGAGCTGGTGCGCCAGATGCGCACCATGAGCAGCCACGTGGCGACCCTGACCCACGAGCTGAAGGAGGCCAGGGAGGGCCGCCGCCACGCCGACTCCCGCCGGGACGAGGCCGAGAGCGAGACCGCCCGTCTGGAGGACGAGGTGGAGCGGCTGCGCCGCCACCAGGCGGGGCTGGAGCGCGACCTGTCGGAGGCCAGCGCGCGGGAGCGGCGGCTGGCCGAGAAGGTGCGGCGGCTGGAGGCCGAGCTGCACGTCCGCGACCGGCGGAACGGGGACTCCGAAGCCGGAACGGGGACCGGGGCCGCGGCGGCCGGGTCCGCGCTCCGCACGCCCGCCTCGCTGGTGGACGCGCTGCACGCGGCCGAGTCGCTCACCCACGTGGTGATCGGCGAGACCATGCACGAGGCGGGCCTGCTCGACCTGGCCTACCCGGGGCTGCGCCGGGTCTGGGCGGGCAAGGCGTGGGACGCGCTGTGCGCGCTCGACGACTACGCCAGGGCGCGTTCGGGCGGCGGGTTCCAGGGCGGCTTCCGCGACTGGTGCCTGGTCGGCGCCGCGGGCCGCCGCGTCATCTCCGCGGCGCTGCTGGCGATGAAGGAGTCCGACTCGGTGTCCGGGCGCGACAAGTTCGCCGCGCCCCGCACCTTCCCGGTGCCGCCCGAGGTCGACCCGTCGGGCAAGGTGTTCATGCCCGCCCACATCAAGCTGCGCAAGACCGGCACCCCGGCGCCGCGCATCCACTTCCACGACGACGCGGGCGGGACCACCGGCAAGGTGTGGGTCGGCTACGTGGGCGACCATCTCCCCAACACCCGGACGAACTGATCGGTTAGGCTGCCCCGGTGTCCGGTAACCAGGAACGCGTCGCGCGCGGGCTCGAACTGGTCGGCCGCGCCCTGGGTCCGTACGTGGACCGCCAGATGGGCAACCGCTACGGCCCCGGCTGGCTGGCCGAACGCGCCGAGCGGGACTCCTCGCGGCTGGGCAGGCCAGTGCGCCACCAGCTCGAGGACACCCGCCTGCTGCTCTCCCTCCTCACCGAGGAGGAGTTCTTCGCCGAGATCATCCCGCCGCCGGGACCCGCCCTGGCCTCGGACGTCATCGCGGTCGGCGACCGGCTGGGGTTCCGCCCCTTCGCCGACGCCGAGGCCGCGCAGGCGCTGCGGCTCATGGCGCAGCTGCTGCGCCTCATCGGCGCCCGCGAGCCGTCCGCCGAGGTCCAGGAGCTCCTGCGTCCGCCCAGGCCCGCCCAGGCCGAGGAGGCGCCGGTCTCGTTCGAGAAGAAGGACCAGCGCGGGTCGGCGCGGCCGCGGGTGGCCTTCGGCCGCAAACCCAAGGCGCCCGCCAGGGCCAAGGCCGCGGCCGGGAAACCCGCCGCACCGAGATGGACCCCCGAGCGGCTGCGCCTGGTCGCACTGGTCGCGGCCGGGCTGGCCCTGTTCGTCATCATCCGCGTGTACGGGCCGGACGACACGCTCACCGACCCGCACGAAGGCGCCCGCGCCCGTCTCAAGGAGGGCGCGGAGCTCGCCTCGCACCGGGGCATCGAGCTTCCCGAGGGCTTCCGCCTCGTGCTGCTCGACGATCCGGAGCATCCCGAGAAGGGCGCCTTCCGGGGCGACCTCTACCTCAAGGCCAACATCCTCACCGCGTCCGACCGCAGGCTGGCGGTGCTGCCCCGCGGCACCAAGGGCTCCTACCGGGCCTGCCTCGACGCCGAGCCCGTCGGCGCGGACCTCGACGCCGACCAGGCGAAGCGGGGCGTAAGCTTCTGCGTCACCACCGACAAGGGCGCGATCGGCCTGTTCACCATCACCGGACGCAGGGAGAGGCCCGAACGCGTGGTGCGGCTCGATCTGACGGTCTGGAAGGGCCCGAAACCCGAGTGACGCGCTAGGCGTCGGGCCAGAAGGCGGCGAAGAGGGCGTCGTTGCGGCCCGCCGACCAGCCGTGGTCGCGCAGGTGGGCCAGGACGTCGTTGACGTGTTCGGCGCAGATGCGCTCACGGCCGGTCTCCCAGTCCCGCTCCAGCGGGCCGAACCTCTCGCGGAACTCCGCGTCGGCCCACGGCCCCCGGACGGTGGGCATGCTCCGCCAGTCGCCGTCGCCGTAGCAGGGGTGCTCGGTGACGTCGAAAGGCTGGTCGTCGGCGGGGCGCACCGCGTTCCACAGGTCCTGGGCGGAGCGCGTGCGCAGGAACTCCTCGTCCACGTCCTCGTGGGCGCGGCAGACGAGCTCGACGTAGTAGTCCAGGCAGCGGCGGCGGTCGTCGACCTCCAGGCCCCACGCGCGGGCCTCGCCGTAGGTGCGGGCGCCGAACGCCGCCTCGATGTGGGCGGTCGCGGCGCTCGCCTCGTCGCGGTACATCACGTACAGGTCCTCGCCGTGGACGCCGAGGACGAGCTCGGTGCCGGAGCCGCCGGATCCGGGAGGCTCCGCCGCGCCGGGCTCCCGGTAGTCGCCCTTGTCGCCCGGGAAGAGGGGAGCCCCGGTGTAGAGGCCCGCGAGCCGCCCGATGCCCTTGGGGAGGTTCATGCGGCGCGGCGGCGGGGAGGACGGCAGCCACGCGCCGGGGGCGCCGCAGCTGTAGAGCATGACGCGGGAGCCGGTGGCGTAGTAGGCGACGCTCCAGCCGCGTTCCAGCCAGGAGTCGACGGTGGACAGGAAGTGCGCGCGGCCGGACGGGCTGTTCAGCCGCGCCTCGCGCCAGGCTTCCAGCGCCAGGTGCCGCGCCCGCGCCGCCGGGAGTTCGCGCACGGGCCCCGGCGGCCGTTCGGGCACGGCCGCCATGGGGTTGCTGAGCTCCGGGACGCCCGGCAAAAACCGCTCCTGATCGGTCGACGGCACTCGACATTCTGTTCTATCTCATGAGCACGCGTCCCGCCAGGGCTCGGCCTCACCCGTCCCGGGCGTCCCGCCACATCCCCAGGGCGACGTCCACCAGGGCGACGCGTTCCAGCGAGGGGACGTCCGCCAGCGGGAACCACTCGGCGCGGTCGGTGGAGTTGTCCACCTCGTGCCGCAGTTCACCGCCGGTGCGCGCCACCTCGTAGAGGATGCGCAGGCTCTGGTGGTCGACGATCTCGCCGTCCCAGTCGCGTTCGGGGATGTGCTGGGAGTGCACGCCCAGCAGCCGCAGGACGCGGCCGGTGTAGCCGGTCTCCTCCGTCAGCTCGCGCAGCGCGCCGTCCACCGGGTCCTCGCCGTGGTTCAGGCCGCCGCCGGGGAGCGTCCACTGGGGGATCCTGCCGCCGATGAACCTGGCGAGCAGGATCCGGTCCTCCTCCACGCAGATCCCGTAGGCCGCCACCCGGAGATTTTTCCTGATCTGCTGCGTCACGCCCCGAGTCTCTCACCCGGGGCGTGCCCGCGTCCGTACCCGTCCCGCTCAGCCCCAGGCGCGTCTGAGCTTCTGCGATCCCGAGGCGCTGGTGAAGGACACCGCCTTGCGCACGGAGGTGCCGGGCTTTCTGCGGTCGGCCAGGAAGTACCAGTCCATCCGCACCTGTTCGCGGCGGACCTCCAGGACGCAGTAGCCGTGGTCGTCGAGGTTCGTCCAGCGCACATGGCGGTTGGTGTTGGCGATGGCCGTCTCGGCCGCCAGGGAGACGGTGCGCGGTTCGACGTCGAGCATGTCGTCGATGTTGGCGCTGGCCACCGAGGGCACCACGAACTCGGTGGCCACGGCCGGCTTCACCGGGTACGTCGCCGCCTCCAACGGCACCTCGTTGGCCCAGCTGGTGTGGATGTCCCCCGTCAGGAACACGGTGTTGGTGATGCCGTTCTCCCGCAGGTGGCCCAGCAGCTCCTCGCGGTCGGCCGCGTAGCCGTCCCACTGGTCGGAGTTGAGCACGATGCCGCCCTTGGGGATGCCCAGGAGCCGGGTGAGCGGGCGGAGCACCTTGGCGGTCACCGCGCCGAGCACCAGGGGGCTGACCATGACCGAGTTGCCCAGCAGCCGCCAGCGGGTCGGGCTCTGCGCGAGGGTCTGCTTGAGCCAGTCCATCTGGGCGCGGCCGGTGAGGGTGCGGGCGGGGTCGTCCACGGCCGGGCCGCTCGCCTGCTCGGAGCGGTAGCTGCGCAGGTCGAGGAGGGTGAGTTCGGCCAGCTGCCCGAAGCGCAGGGAGCGTTGCAGGACACCGTCCTGGCCCCAGCGGATCGGCATCCACTCGTCGTAGGCCTGCCGGGAGGCCGCCTTGCGCGCCGCCCAGGACCCCTCGGTGCCGGGCGTGTGGTTCCCCGCGCCTTCCGCCCAGGCGTTGTTGGCCGACTCGTGGTCGTCCCACACCGTCATCCACGGGCAGCGCGCGTGCAGTGCCTGCAGGTCCGGGTCCGTCTTGTACTGGGCGTGCCGCCGCCGGTAGTCGGCGAGGGCGACGATCTCGTGCGCGGGCAGGTGCAGCCGGACGTTCTTGTCGTCGACGACGGAGGCCGCCGCGTACTCGTAGAGGTAGTCGCCGAGGTGGATGACCCCGGTCAGGTCGTCGCGGGCCGCGAGGTGCCGGTAGGCGCCGAAGAAGCCGGCCTCCCAGTCCGCGCAGGACACGACGCCGAACTTCAGCGATGCGACGTCCGCGCCGGGGGCGGGCGCGGTAGCGGTGCGCCCGACGGGCGAATGGGCGTCCAGATAGGAGAAGCGGTAGTGGTAGCCGGTGTCGGGGCGCAGGCCTTGGACGTCCACCTTGACGGTGTGGTCGCGTTCGGGGCCGGTCGTGAAAACGCCGCTCGCCACCACGGTGGTGAAGCCGGCGTCATCGGCGACCTGCCAGCCGACCTCGACGGCGGGTCCGGTGCCGCTTCCGGGCAGGGATTCGGGGGTCGGCGTCACCCTCGTCCACAGGACGACGGCCTGGGGCAGCGGGTCGCCGGAGGCGACGCCGTGCTGGAAGTGGGGGGTGGGTGCGGCGTGCGCGGCGGCCGGGGCGAGGGCGGCCACCGCGACGCCCGCGCCGCCGAGTTTCAGCGCTTCACGGCGATTCAGCTGGGTCACAAGGTGAAGTTATTTCGACTCGGTCGCGCCGAGAAGGCGACCGGAACGACCGTCATCGGCCGTTCACAAGGTCTTCCATAAAACCGCGCGACACGCCTGTGATTGCTGGAAAACCCTGGAACTCCAGGGAAGATCCGCTACTGTCTGCGCCATGTCCGACTCCCCCGACCAGCTGGAACGGCGCATCGGTGAACTGCGCTCCCGGGTGAGGCGGGCGGTGGCCGACGGAGACCGGTCGCTCGCCCGGGAGCTGCGCGCCGAACTGCGCCGCACCGAGCGGCTCTGGGACACCGCCGTGATGGCACCGTCCGCGCCCGAGCAGGCACGGGTGATCCCGGTGCGCGAGCAGGTGCACCACGCGCTGAACCTGCTGGGAGTGCCCGCCGCGCCCAAGCTCATCCTCGGCGTCCACGAGGCGTTCTTCTCCGGCGAGCTGGCCGCGGGCCAGCTCACCAGCCTGCGGCGGGACGAGGAGCGGTCCTTCCGCTCGGGGCCGCACACCCGCCCGTACTACCTGTGCGCCGCGCTCACCGCCGACCTGCTCGCCCCCGCCCGGGGCCTGCTGGCGCTCAGCACCTGGCCGGCGGCCCGGCGCATGATCGGCCCGCTCAGCCCCCGGGTGGACTTCCTCACCGCCGCGCTGCGCGTCACCGAGCACCTGGAGCAGCTGGACGCCGAGCCGGGCCCGGCCGCGCGCCGGCTGCTGTGGCGGTTCGCCGCCGGGATCCCCCGGGCCACCGGCCCGCGCGGATCCGTCGAGCCCTCCGGGGTGCGCGCCGCCGCGCACGCCGAGCTCGACGTCCACCTGGCCGTCGACGCCGCCTCCCGCGAGGAGGTCGCCGAGCGCGCGGCCGAGCTCGACCCCGCCACCCAGCTCTTCGGCGCCCGCCTGCAGGGCGCACGTGCCCAAGGAATCCGACCATGACTCCGAGTTCCGCGCTCGACACCCGCCTCGACCGCATGCGCGGCGAGGCCCCTCCGCGCAACCACGACGCCCGCAGCATCGCGGCGCTCACCACCAACCCCGGCTGCGCGCGCCGGGCGGTGCTGGACGCCGCCGGCGCCGACAAGGCGGAGATCGCCCGCCACCTGGGCCACGGGATGCCGTTCGGGCAGTCCCAGTTCGCCATCACCCGCGGCAACGCCTTCGAGGCGCTGGTGAAGAACGACGGCTGCGCCCAGCTGTACGGGCTGCTGCGCGACAAGCTGGAGCTGCCCGTCCCCGAGTCGTCCTACGCCGACCTGGAGGAGGTGGGCGGCAACGTCAGCCGCGAGGTGCGCTACACCCGCACCAAGCAGCTGCTCAAGCGCGCCATCGAGGGCGAGGGCACCCTGTTCGACCACCCGCTGCTGCGGCTGGAGGTCGGCGGCCACCTGGTCTACCTGGAGCCCGACGTCATCGCCTTCCGCTTCCAGGGCCTCTTCCACGTGGTGGAGATCAAGTCGTTCCCGGTCGTCGACGGGCGCGCCGACCCCGACCAGGTCGCCGCGGCCGCCCGCCAGTCGGCCGTCTACGTGCTGGCGCTCCAGCGGATGATGGCCGAGCTGGAGCAGCCCGAGAGCCTGGTGGCCGACCGCGTCGTGCTGGTCTGCCCGGAGAACTTCTCCAACCGGCCGACCGCCACCCTGGTGGACGTGCGGCCGCAGCTGGGCGTGATCCGGCGGCAGCTGCGCCGGATGCGCCGCATCGACGAGCTGCTGGACGCGCTGCCCGAGGACCTGTCCTTCGAGCTCGACGAGAACCTGGAGGGCTCGCTCACCCGCGTCCAGGCGCGGTACGCGCCCGCCTGCATGTCCACCTGCGACCTCGCCTTCTTCTGCCGGTCCGAGGCCCGCGCCTGCGGGGCCACCGACGTGCTGGGCCGCCAGCTCGGCGACCAGCTCGGCGGCCTCACCCGGATCGAGGACGCGCTCGCCCTGGCCGACGGCACGCTCACCCCGCCGGAGGGCCTGGAGGAGATCGCCGCGGAGCTGCGGGAGGCCCGCCGGCTGCTGGCGGAGCTGCGCGCATGAGCCTGCTCACCGCGCTCGCCCGGATGGAGGCGCTGCGCAGCGGGCGGGCGGTGCCGCTGGCGACCGTCCGGCACGTCCGGCTGGCCGAGCACCCGGTGGTGCTGGTCCCGCTGCGGCTGGCCGGCGAGGCCGCCGCGCCGCTGGCCGTGATGGCGGGCTCCCACCGGGAGAAGCCGCGGCTGTTCACGGTGCCCCAGCCGCGCAACCGCGACCTGCGCTTCGCCTTCTTCGCCGACCTGGCCGGGGTGGTCATGGAGGCCGTCGCCACCGCCCAGCTCTCGGCCGAGACGCTGGAGATCAAGCGCGGTGAGCGCAAGGGCGAGACCTACCAGCGGTTCCTGGACGCGCCGCAGCTGCTGGTGCCCAACCGCGGCGGCATCGAGTTCCTGCGGCTGACCGGCCGCTCCACCCGCTTCCGCCAGGCCGAGGGCGAGTGGCCGGTGCCCGAGGAGGTGCCGCTGCTGGGCCGCTGGCTGACCTGGTTCGCCGACCGGTCGGACTACCCCGGCTCCAGCGTCCTGTGCGCGATGACCGACCTGTTGTCCCTGCACTGGGCGACGGGGCAGAGCCCGCTGGAGGACGGCAACCTCGCCGCGCAGCTCGGCTGGATCTCCCCGCCCGAGGGGCGCACCGGCCTGGAGGCCGCGCGCGAGGCCGAGGACCCGCTGCTGCAGCCGCCCGCCGGGCCCGCCACCGACCCGTCGTTCGACAACGAGGTGCTGGCGCCGCTCATCGCCGCCTACGACCTGACCGAGGAGGACGGCCCGGCCCGCGCGTTCGCCGCCGAGCGCGTCGCCAAGGCGCTGGCCACCCAGCTGGAGCCGACCTGGGAGCTGATGTGGCGCGGGGTGGAGCTGCTGCGCTCCCTCCCGGTCGCGGCCGGCGTCCCGCAGCGCTTCGAGGGCGACCGGCAGTCCTTCACCACCTTCGAGGAGTCGCTGGCCGAGGGCGCTCCGCAGGCGCGCCGGGACGGGGCGGTCGCCGCCGCGCGGCGGCTGGCCTCGCTGGAGGGCGCCGCCTCCCGGTACGCCGTCCAGCGCGCCCTGGACGATCCGCTGGTGCTGGCCGAGCACCGGCTGACGGGCGAGGCCTTCCTCGGCGAGGTCGTGTGGACCGATCCGGACAACGTCAACTCCAAGGGCCTGCGCCGCCCGCTCGTGCAGATCGCCACCGACGACAGGCTGCGCGTGGAGCCCGGCAAGATCGTGCACAACGCCGCCCGCACCCAGAAGGCCGAGGTGCTGGAGGTGGCCGACGGCGAGGTCCTGCTGCGCATCGAGAACGGCATGGGCAACTCCCGCAAGCCCAACCCCGGCTCGATCCCCGAGCCCGGCGACCGGATGTGCTTCACCACCTTCACCGACGAGTTCCGGCCCTCGGCCAACCTGCCCGAGCCCGAGGAGACCCCCTGGACGCACGGCGGGCCGCCCGAGGCGTACGAGCCGCCGAACGAGACGACCGCCGAGGAGATGAGCCATGAGTCGGCCTGAGCCGCCCGGCGTACGGGCCGACGCGGTCGTCTCGCGGGTGCTGGCCGACCTCACCGGCGGCGAGCACCGCGGCGTCGTGGTGGACTCCCCGCCCGGCGCGGGCAAGTCCACCCTGGTGGTGCGGGCCACGCTGCACCTGACGGACGCCGGCGAGCGGCTGATGATCGTGGCGCAGACCAACGAGCAGGTCGACGACCTCATCGAGCGCCTGTGCGCCAAGGCGCCCGAGCTGGTGATCGGCCGCCTGTCGGCCGGCGACTACCAGCCCAGCGACCGGGTGAAGCTGCCCAACGTGCTCATCAGCGCCAAGTCCGACACGCTGACCGGGGCGCCGGTCGTCATCGCGACCGCCGCCAAGTGGGCGACGGTCGGCGACGGCACCTGGCCGTGGGCGATCGTCGACGAGGCGTACCAGATGCGCTCGGACGCGCTGCTGCGCATCGCCCGCCGGTTCGAGCGCGCGCTGTTCGTGGGCGACCCGGGGCAGCTCGACCCGTTCTCCACCGTGGACGCCGAGCGCTGGGCGGGCCAGTCCTGGGACCCCACCCAGTCGGCGGTGTCGGTGCTGCTGGCGCACAACCGGGAGCTCCCCGTGCACCGGCTGCCGGTGTCGTGGCGGCTGCCCGCGTCGGCGGCGCCGGTCGTGTCCGAGGCGTTCTACCCCTACACCCCCTTCGAGGCCGGCACCGGGCCCGGCGACAGGCTGCTGCACTTCGGCGCCAGGGGCATGGGCGCCCACGACGACGTGCTGGACATCGCGGCGGCCTCCGGGTGGGGGCTGTACGAGCTGCCCGCGCGGCACACCATCAGGACCGACTCCGAGGCCGTGGAGGCGACGGCGGCGCTGGCCGTCCGGGTGCTGCAGCGCGGGGCGGTGGCGGTCTCCGGCGGCGAGGAGTCGCCGGTGACGGCCGAGCGGATCGCGGTCGGCGCGGCCCACCGCGACCAGGTCGCCGCCATCAAGCAGCTGCTGCAGGGCACCGGCATCACGGTGGACACCGCCAACCGGCTGCAGGGCCGCGAGTACGACGTGACGGTCGTGCTGCACCCGCTGTCGGGGCGGCGCGACGCCACCGAGTTCCACCTCCAGGCCGGGCGGCTGTGCGTGCTGGCCTCGCGGCACCGGCACGCCTGCCTCGTGGTGGCGCGGGCGGGCATCCCGGAGCTGTTGGACGCCCACCCCTCGACCGGCCCCGTCCACCTGGGGGTGCCGATCAAGTTCCCGGACGGCTGGGAGGCCAACCAGTCGGTGCTCGCCCATCTGGAGTCCTACAAGGTCACCATCTGACCGTTTTCCGCAGGCTGATACGGTTCTTTCGCGCACGGAGCGAAGTCCGGTGAGATCCCGGCGCTGTCCCGCAACTGTGGTGGCCCCCTTGAGGGGCCGAGCCAGGCCGCCTCCCGCGCGCGTGACGAACCTGCCCTCGGAAGAAGGGTGAGCCGTCCCCTTCCGGGCCTGCTCGCCCGCCCCGGCGGGCGACCCCCTATGGAAGGTTGTGAAGATGCGGCGCATCATCGGCGCGCTCGTGCTCCTGGTCCCGCTGGCCGCGGGATGCGGCGGCCCCGCCGAGAAGACGGACGGCGCGGACCGTCCCGCCACCGGTTCCCGCACCATCGAGGCCGCCAACGGCGAGGTGGTCCTCCCCGCGCCCGCCGAGCGCATCGTCTCGCTCTCCCCCACCGGCACCGAGATGCTGTTCGCGATCGGCGCGGGCGACAAGGTCGTGGCGGCCGACGACTACTCCACCTATCCGGCGGAGGCGCCGCGCACCGAGCTTTCGGCCTACCAGCCGAACACCGAGGCCATCGTCGGGTACAAGCCGGACCTCGTGATCCTGTCCAACGACCAGAACGGCGTCCTGGCCGCCCTGGAGAAGCTGAAGATCCCGGTCCTGCACGAGCCCGCCGCCGAGAAGCTCGACGACTCCTACGACCAGATCGCCGACCTGGGCGCGGCGACCGGGCACGAGAAGCAGGCGGCCGACCTCGTCGCGGACATGAAGAAGCGCATCGACGACGCGGTGAAGGCCGCGCCGGACGCCTCGGGCCTGACCTACTACCACGAGCTCGACACGGGCATGTACACCGTGACGTCCAAGACGTTCGTCGGGCAGGTCTACTCCCTGTTCAAGCTGGAGAACATCGCCGACGCCGCGGACAAGCAGGGCAGCGGCTACCCGCAGCTGTCCGCCGAGGCGCTGCTCAAGGCCGACCCGAAGCTCATCTTCCTGTCGCACCCCAAGGGCAGCGGCGAGTCGGTGGACAGCTCCGCGAAGCGGCCCGGCTGGTCGGGCCTGACCGCGGTGAAGGAAGGCGACGTCTTCCCGCTGGACGACGACATCGCCTCCCGGTGGGGCCCGCGCCTGCCCGAGCTGATCGAGGCCATCTCCGCGGCCGTCAAGCAGGCGGCCTGAGCACGGTGCGGGACCTGCCGGCCGCCGGGATCGCCGTGAAGCCGCGGCCCCGGCGGCTGCGGCCGGTTCCGTTGGCCGCCGCGGCGGCGGCGCTGCTCGCCGCCATGGCGGCGGGCCTCCTGACGGGGGCGGTCCCCCTGCCTCCCGGCGAGGCCCTGCGCGCGGTGTTCGGCCTGGACAGCGGGCTCTCCCCGATGGAGCACACGCTGCTGACCGAGCTGCGGCTGCCGCGCGTGCTGCTGGGCGCCCTGGTCGGCGGGCTGCTGGCGATCGCCGGCGCCGGCTACCAGGGCGTGCTGCGCAACCCGCTGGCCGACCCGTACCTGCTGGGCGCCTCGACCGGGGCGGGGCTCGGCGCGACCCTGGTGATCGTCCACCTGCCCGCGGCCTCCTCCTACGGGATACCGGTGGCGGCGTTCACCGGCGCGCTGGGCGGCGTCGCCCTGGCCTACACGCTGGGCCGGGCGGCGGGACCGGGCACCGGCACCCTGATCCTGGCCGGGGTCGCGGTCTCCTCGCTCCTGGCCGCGGCGCAGACCTTCGTCCAGCAGGCCGGCGTGGACCGGCTGGAGCAGGTCTACTCCTGGCTGCTGGGCGGGCTGTCGGGCTCCTCCTGGCAGGCCCTGACCATGATCCTGCCGTACGCGCTGGTCTCGACGGGGGTGCTGCTGCTGCACGGCCGCCTGCTGGACGTGCTGGCCGTCGGCGACGACGAGGCGGCCGCGCTGGGCGTGGACGCCGCCCGGATCCGGCTGGTGGTCCTGGCCGCGGCGTCGCTGGCGACCGCCTCGGCGGTGGCGGTCAGCGGGCTCATCGGGTTCGTGGGCATCGTGGTGCCGCACGCGGTGCGGCGGCTGGCGGGCGGCTCCTACCGGGTCGTGCTGCCCCTGTCGCTGCTGGCGGGCGGCGCCTTCCTCGTGCTGGCCGACCTGCTGGCCCGCACCCTGCTGGCGCCGGGCGAGCTGCCGCTGGGCGTGCTCACCGCGTTCATCGGCGCCCCCTTCTTCCTCGCCGTCCTGCGCTCCACCCGGGCCAGGGCCTCATGATCGCCGTCTCGGAGCTGGACGTGGTGCGGGGCGGGCGCACCGTGCTGCGCCAGGTCGGCCTCCAGGTCCCAGAGGGCTCGTGGACCGCGGTCATCGGCCCCAACGGGGCGGGCAAGTCCACGCTGCTCCAGGCGCTCGTCGGGCTGCTCCCCCACACCGGGCGGATCCGGCTCGCCGGGCGGGAGGGCCTGACCGGGCGGGAGCGGGCGCGCACCGTCGCCTACGCCCCGCAGAACCCGCTGCTGCCCGAGGACCTGACCGTGCTGGACTACACGCTGCTGGGCCGCTCCCCCTACATCCCCTACCTGGGACGCGAGCGCGCCGCCGACCGGGAGATCGCCGAGCGGGCGCTGCTCCGGCTGGACCTGGCGGACTTCGCCGGGCGGCGGCTGGGCCGCATGTCGGGCGGGGAGCGCCAGCGGGTGGTGCTGGCCCGCGCCCTGGCCCAGCAGGCGCCGGTCCTGCTGCTGGACGAGCCGACCACCGCGCTGGACCTGGGCCACCAGCAGCAGGTGCTGGAGCTGCTGGACGAGCTGCGCCGCACCGAGGGCCTGACCGTCCTGACCACCCTGCACGACCTGGGCACGGCGGCCCAGTACGCCGACACGCTGGTGCTCGTCTCCGGCGGCCGGATCGCCGCCTGCGGGACGCCCGCCGAGGTGCTCACCGCCGACCTGGTCGGCGACCACTTCGGCGCGAAGGTCAGCGTGACGCACGGCGCCGACGGGCGCCCCCGACTCGCCTTGGAGCGGCCATGAGGATCGAGACGGTGTGGCGTCCGGAGGACGGAGCCGAGCTTCCCGCGCTGGTGTGGCGGCCGGGGCCGCGGCGGATGATCTCCTCGGGGATGCTCGGCGGCGGGATCGGCACGGCCGGATGGGTGCTCAACGCCCAGGTGCCGGGCGCCTACGCGCGGATGGACCCGGTGGAGCACCTGCGGGAGCTGGCCGCGCGGTTCGGCCTGGCGGGGCCGGGCGTGGGGCTGCTGACCGCCGCCGAGGTGCGCTCCTTCCAGCAGGGGCACGACGGCGGCGTGTCGGCGACGGCGACCGTCGGGCTGCGGGTGCCGACGTGGGCGGCGTCCCCGGAGGGCAGGCCCGACCCCGTCCTGGCCCCGGCCGTGCCCGAGCGGTTCAGGCCGGGCACCATCAACATCGTCGTGTCCGTTCCCGTCGCGCTGGAGGACGCCGCCCTGGTCAACGCGGTGCTGACCGCGACCGAGGCCAAGACCCAGGCACTGCTGGAGGCCGGGTACGACTGCTCGGGCACCGCCAGCGACGCCGTCTGCGTCGCCGCGGCCGAG
Organism: Actinocorallia libanotica; assembly: GCF_039525175.1. NCBI lineage: Bacteria > Bacillati > Actinomycetota > Actinomycetes > Streptosporangiales > Thermomonosporaceae > Actinocorallia > Actinocorallia libanotica. The sequence continues at coordinate 128,791 of NZ_BAAAHH010000024.1, read as the reverse complement.
CACGCGAGGCCCGAGCCGTTCGCCGGGCCCCGGTCGGTGTGGGGGGCGCGGATCGCGCGGGCCGTGCACGCCGCGGTCCTGGCGGGGTCGCACGACTACACCCGGCGATGGAAGGCGGGACCTTCTTCCCGGGGAAATCTTTCGGAATTGGGTTAGAGTCAAGGCCGAGAGGATCAAGAAGGTCTCAAGAGTGCCTACAGGTCGAGGAGCGCCATGACCATCGCCCTGGTCCTGCTCTGCGTGGCGGTGGGGGCCCTGGAGCTGTACGCCGCCCGCCAGGCCAAGTACCAGACCGAGGCCTTCCTCAGCCGGGTGAAGGAGCTGCACTCGCTGGTCCGCCGGCAGAACCAGACGCTGGAGAGCACGGGCAGGCAGCTGAACGACGAGCTCGGCGAGGTCAGGCAGCGGCTGCCCGGCCTGGACCTGCGGGTGAACCAGCACGGCGGGCGCATCGACGAGCTCGCCGCCCTGCTGCACCGCACCGAGGAGTACATCCGCGCCCAGGCCATCCGGCTGCACGGGCTGGAGAAGCAGCGCGACGCGCTGGCCGAGCTGCGCGGCAGGCTCGCCGACATGGAGAACGCGCCCTTCCCCGTCGCGGTGCCGGCGATCGCGGGCCAGGCCGCGCCCGACTCCCGCGTGGAGGTCGCGCTCACCCGGATCTCCGACCTCGAACTCGACCGCACCCGCATGCTCGGCCTGCAGCGCGACCTCTCCCAGGCGCTGGAGGAGGTCGAGGACGTCGTCACCGAGCTGCTGCAGCACACCTCCGGCGAGCTCGACCGGGCCATCGCCGCCACGCTGGAGCCGGGCGCCGAGCCGGTCACCACGGTGGGCGGCTCGCTCATGTGCGCCGACCCGGCGCTGCGCGACGTGCTCGCCGACGTCTACGAGCGGTGCGTGGCGGGCAGCGGGCTGAGCGTGCGGTTCAAGACCGCCGAGGAGCGCCTCACCCGCTACTACCTGACCGGCCGGGTCCTGGACGAGCTGGGCGGCGGCTACACCGCGCTGCTCATCTCACTGACCATGGACGTGGGCTCGCCGACGCTGCGCCGCAGGCTGCCCGGCGACGAGGCGTCGGTGAAGGCGCTGCTGCGCGCCCTGAACGAGTCGGCGGGCGCGGTGGCGCGGATCGGGCCGCTGGTGGCGGCCCGCACCTCCGACGCCCTGGTGGCCGCGGTGCTCACCCACGCCCAGGCCCTGGAGTTCGACCGCGGCGGCCTCCTCGCCGACCCGGAGGGCACCGCCGAGCGGCTGCGGGGCCTGCCGGTGCATCAGTTCTGGGATCTGACGCCCTGGTCGGGCAGGGCCGCCGGATAGGCCTGGACGCGCACCGCGCCGCCCGTCCCGCCGTCCGCGCCGCGCCGTTCCAGCCCGACCAGCAGCCGCGCCACCGGGCCGCCGGCGGGGTCGAGCTCGACGCCCAGCCCGAAACCGCTCTCGGCGTCCAGGAGCACCACGTCCTGCAGGGAGCGGGCCGCCCGTACGGCGGGGCCCGCGGAGTCGGCGTCCTCGGGGTCGTAGAGGGTCTCGTAGGTCAGCCTGCGGGCGTACCGGACGAGCGATCCGGCGTCCACGACCCGGCTGCCCACCGCGGCGACCGGCCCGGCGATGGCGATGCCGATGACGCCGCCGCCCTCACCGCGCACGAAGATCTCGCGGTCGGGCTCCCGCCGGGGGCGCTCCCTGCGCACCTGCAGCCCGAAGCCCGTGCCGTCGACGTGGACGGGCACCGGGAACGGCGCGGGGCGGGCGGAGACGCGCACCTCGCCGGGGGTCACGGTGTAACCCGGAAGATACAGTTGCAGCCCTTTGACCAGCAGCTTCCACACCGCGCGGCCCGCCAGTTCGGTGCGGAACCACTGTTCTTCCGAAACATGCCCCATGGTCACCATCGTGGATCTCGCACCCTTTGCGCACAAGACTTTCCTCCGCCTCCGGGGAGGCGGAGGTTCCCGACCCCGTTCGCCCGCCGGCCGCGCCGCGCCGTCAGGCCCGGCCGCGCACCCGCAGCTCTGCCAGCAGTTTCGCGGTGGCCCGCGCCACCTCCTCGACCGCCGTGTCGAAGGCTTCGGCGTTGTGCGCGGCGGGGGCGCGGAACCCCGAGATCTTCCTCACATACTGCAGGGCCGCCGCCCGCACGTCCTCTTCGGTGACCTCTTCGGCGTAAGGCGGCCGCAGCGTCCTGATGCTCCTGCACATGCCTCCATCATCGGTCATTGCCGCGCGTCGCGCGGGCCCTGCGTCTACGGTGTGATCGTGATCGAGCTTTCGAGGACCGAGGGGGTCCGTGACTGGTTCCGTCCAGAGGTGCCCGGACCGCTGATCGGGCCGCACGTGCTGCGCACGGGCCACGGCAGGATCCTGGTGGACGATCCGGCCGACCCGGGGACGGTGCTGGTCGAGACGGGGGGCGGCAACTACGACCTGAGCGGCGACCCGGCGGGGCTGGGCCACGCCCTGCTGCCGCACGGCTTCTACCGGACGGACGAGGACTTCGCGCCGCTGCTGGCCGAGCGGTCGGGCCCGGTGTACCGCTGGCCCCGCGTCATCTACGAGCTGGACCGCGCGCCGTGCCCGGTGCCGACGGTCGCCGCGGAGCTGCGCACCCTGACGCCCGCCGACGTGCCCGCGCTCGCGGGGCTCTCCCCGGAGCTGCAGTGGATCACCGAGACGTGGGGCGGGCACGCGGCCGCCGCCGCCTCCGGGCTGGCCGTGGGCGCCTTCACCGGCGGCAGGCTGGTCTCGGTCGCCGTCCCCTTCTACCTCGGCGAGCGCTATGAGGACCTCGGTGTCGTCACCGAGAACGGCCACCGGGGACGCGGCCTGTCGGCCGCCTGCGCCTCGCGGGTCGCCGAGGGAGTGCTGAGCCGGGGACGGCGGCCGTCCTGGTCGACCTCGCCCGACAACCGGGGCAGCCGCAGGGTCGCCGCCAAGCTCGGCTTCCGCTTCGTCCGCGAGGACCAGCTGTACGTGACGGGCGCGCCGCCGCCTCCCGGCGCCTGACCTGCCTTCCGGGGGTTCAGAAGACGCAGAGGGCGGCGGTGGCGTCGTCGTGGCGCTTGTGGCGCGGCCAGCGCCGGCAGTGCGGATCGCCGTCCTCGGTCTCGCGGGTGCGGCGGATGAGCGCGCCGGGGCCCTCGCCCGCGAGCACGGCCATGAGGTCCTGCCAGCCCAGGAGCCGGAAGCGGTCGGCCAGCCGGGTCGCGCCGTCGGTGAGCAGCGCGGCGCGGCGCAGCGCCCCCGCCGGGCGCGCCCCGGTGAGGGCGCGGGAGGCGGCCCTGAGGTCGGCGGCGGCGTACGTCTGCGCGCCCTGCACGGACACGACCTCCAGGCTGTCCCCGGAGTCCAGCAGCAGCGTCGAGTCCGCCAGCACCAGGTGCTCCACCGTGCCGCCGCCCGCGCGCAGCGCCACCACCGTCGCGGCGGGGGTGGCCGGGTGGCCCAGGTCGCAGGTGCGCACGTGCCGCGCGGCCACCGAGTCGATGGCGCGGGCCAGCAGGGGGCGCAGTCCCTCCCCCCGCTCCTCGGGGCGGCCCGGCGGGCTCTCCAGGAGGCGGGTGAGCAGCTCCATGCCGAGGGTGCGCGCGTACCACGCCGTGCCGTGCCGGCAGCCCAGGTCCGTGCCGGGCGGCAGGCTGCAGCCGTCGAGCACCACCACCGCGCCCGCCGCGGCCGCCACGAAATCCTCGTTCGGCCAGTCCCGCCCCGGAACCGCCTCCGTCGCCCAGCTCACCCGCATGCCCATAGCCTCCCACCGTCAAGAGACGCCGCCGCCGGTGCCCGGGTTCGACTACCGTTTCTTCTCTCAGCTTCATGGAAAGGTCCGATCGTGCCGATTCTCTTCGGAGGCTTCAGCCTGCTCCTGGTAGCACTGTGGATCTACTGCATCTTCGATGTGGTGACCACCGACGCCCGGGACTGCCGCAACCTCCCGAAACCCTTCTGGCTGCTCATCGTCCTCGTGCTGCCGGACGTCGGCTCGATCGCCTGGCTCATCGCGGGGCGCCCCCGGGTCGTCGCCCGCGCCGAGCGCCTGCGGCCCGCCGCCCCGACGCCGCCCGACGACGACGAGGAGTTCCTGCGCGGGCTGCGCGAGCGGGTCGAGGAGCAGCGGCGCAGAGCGCGCGAGCAGCAGGACCGGGCGGACGAGCAGGAGTGACCACCCTCTGCCACCCCTGTGCCATTTGTCCGGTAGTTACTGACTTATTGGGCGAGGGGTGTGAGGTTTCCTGTGAAGCCGGTGGTTCGGCCGATGCCCACTGCGTAAGGTGGGCAACCCGGGATCTTCCCCTCCGCCCCAGCGAGGAATCCGCCATGACCGACGAGCACGCCCCGCCCGGCATCGACGCCCGCACCCCCAGCTTCGCGCGGGTCTACGACTACTTCCTCGGCGGCAAGGACAACTTCGCCTCCGACCGCGAGGTCGCCGACCTGGTGATGCAGTTCGTGCCCGAGGCGCCCGTCGTGGCGCAGGGCAACCGCGTCGCCATCGAGCGCGCCGTGCGCCACCTCGCCGCCCAGGGCATCACCCAGTTCGTCGACATCGGCTCGGGGCTCCCCACCTCCAGCAACGTGCACCAGTACGCCACCGAAACCCACCCCGGCGCGAAGGTCGTCTACGTCGACAACGACCCCATCGTGCTGGTGCACGGGCGGGCGCTGCTCACCGAGGACGGCGTCGCCTCCTTCATCCAGGGCGACCTGTACGAGCCGGAGAAGATCTTCACCGACCCGCGCCTCACCCGGCTCATCGACCTCGAGCGGCCGGTCGGGCTCATCCTCGCCGCGATCATCCACCACGTGCCCGACGAGCAGGACCCGCGCGGCACCGTCATGCGCCTGCACGAGTTCCTGGCGCCCGGCAGCCACATCATGCTGACCCACCTGCACGAGACGGGCGACGACCCGCGCGTGGAGGAGGCCAAGAAGGTCCTCCAGTCCGGCCTCGGCGGCTCCTACTTCCGCAAGGCCGAGCAGCTCCTGTCCTTCATGGACGGCCTGACCGTCCTGGAACCCGGCCTCGCCCCCTGCACCGCCTGGCGCCCCGCCGGGCCGACGGGCGAACTGGAGCACCCCCTGCACACCCAGATGGCCGCGATCCTGGGCCGCAAGGACGCCTAAGGCGCGGGCGTCACGGTGATCCGGTCGCCCCGCACGGTCACCGCGGCGCCGGGCTGGATGTCCTCGACCGAGCCCTCCCGGGTGGTGGTCACCCGTGTCCCGTCGCCGACCTTCACCTCGACGGTCCGCCCGTCGGAGGTCCTCACCTCGACGGTCGCGCCGGAGACCTCGCTGACGGTGCCCGTCGTCGCCCGCCCGCCGGGGAAGCGGCCGTCCTGGTCTTGGCCGCCCGGCTGCCGGCCGCCCGGAGACCCGGGAAGACCGCCGCCCTGGTCCTGGCGGCCCGGGGCGCCGGGGAAGCCGCCGCGGGTGGAGGAGCCCGGCCGTCCCGGGGCAGTGGTGGAGGCGTCCCCGCCGTCCCCGCCCCACTGCCGGTCGGCGTGGACGCCGCCGATGAAGCCCGCGACCGCCACCACCCCCGCGCCCAGGCAGAGGGTGACCAGGGGGATCTTCGCCCGGGGCGGGCGGGCGGCGAGCGCCTCCTCCAGAGTGCCCTCGAAGGGGGGTTCGTCCAGCACTTCCCGCGGATTCGTCGGCTCCGGCATGGCAGGCAGCATCCGGCCGCCGTCTGGGGGAATCCTGATCGCCCGGTGAGAGGATGATGAGAGATCAGCCCGCTTTCACCTCGACGGTGACCGGGGCCCCCACCCGCGTCCCGGAGGGGACCTCGCTCAGGGAGACCAGCACCTCGTAGCGCACCACGCTGGTGGACGACGCCTGGAAGCCGCCGCCCGGGCCCGCGGCGGACTCCTCCGAGCCGACGGGCACCGGCGAGACGGAGACGACACGGCCGCTGACCGTCTCACCCAGCGAGTCGAAGGTGACCGAGGCCTTCTGGCCCTTCTTCAGACGGGTGGTGTCGGCCTCGCCGAACTCGGCGCCGACCCGCAGGTGCGCGGTGTCCGTCAGGGTGAGGACGGTGCCGCCGGAGCGGACCTCCTGGTCCACGGTCGCCGACAGCGCGGTGACCGTCCCGGCGAACGGGGCGAGGATCCTGGTGCCGGCGACCTCCCGCTGCGCCCTGGTGTAGGCGTTCCTCGCCTCCACCATCGAGGCGTAGGCCCGGGCCACGGTCTGGACGGCGCCGCCCTGGCCGTTCTGGCCGTTCTGGCCGTTCTGATCGGGCTGACCGTTCTGATCGTTTTGGCCCGTGCCCTTGGTGTCCCCGGTCTGCGCCGTGTCCGCCGTCGTGGAACCGCCCTCCTTGACCTCCTTGTAGCTCTTCTGCGCCGCGACGTAGGCGCTGTAGGCGGCGTCGAGGTTCTCCTCGGCGGTGGTGGGGTCGACGGTCCCCAGCAGGTCGCCCTTGGCGACCTTGCTCCCCGCCTTCACCTTCAGCGCGGTGACGACGCCGCCCGTGGCGAAACCGAGGTCGCGCACCCGGGAGCTCCGCACCGTCCCCGACGCCGACACGCCGTCGTCGGAGGAGACCGGCACGGCCGCGGCCGGGGCGCTCGGGGCGGGCGCCGGGGCGGGGTCCGAGCCGCCGCCGGAGAAGGCCGCCAGGCCCCCTCCGACGAGCACCACGCCCATCACCCCGCCCGCGAGGGCGGTCTTCTTCCTGGTGAGCTTCATCGTCCCTCAGCCGTCGCTCGGCTGCTGTCCGCCGTCGCCCGGCGCTCCCGGGCCGCCCTGGCCGCCTTCGGGGGCCTCGGGCCGCAGCGAGGCGCAGGCCTGCATGGCGGCCCGCATCTCCGTGGACATGCCGGGCCCGCCGGACGGGCGGCCCGTGGGAGCACCCGACGGGCGGTCGGTCGGCGTGCCGGACGGGCGGTCGGTGGGGGCGCCGGACGGGCGGCCGCCGCCCCTGCCGCCCTCGGGCATCGACACGCCGTGCTCCTTCAGGCAGTCCTGGAAGGCCGACATGCCGGTGTCGGTGGTGCCGCCGTCGCCGGACCCGGCGTCCCCGCCGCAGGCGGAGGCGAGCAGCAGGGCCCCGGCCATGGCGAGGCCGGCGGACAGACGCATGATCTTGCTCATGTGGGGGTCTCCTCAGTTTCCGTTCCGGGGGCGCATACCGCCGAAGCCGCCCGTGTCACTGCCTTCGGTCACGCTGGAGGCGGTCACCGTGCCGTCCTCGGCGGTCTCGCCCCGCACCACGACGCTCGTTCCGGACTTCAGGTCCTTGAGCGAGCCCTTCTCGCTCACCGTGATCTCGGTGTCGCCGCCGGTCCTGACCCGCACCGTCCTGCCGTCCGAGGTCTTCAGCCGGATGACCCCGTCCGCGACCTCGGTGACCGTCCCGGAGGTGAGCCCGCCGGACGAGCCGTTCCCCGGGCCGCTCCCCTGCGGGAAGCCGCCCTGGCTCCGGCCGTTCCGGTCCGAGCCGGGAGAGGCGGGCCCGGCGGAGGCCGATTCCCGGTCGCCCCAGGTCTTGTGCGCCTGGACACCGCCGATGAATCCCGCGACGGCGACCAGGCCGGCGACGAGGAGTACCGTCGGGCCGGGCAGCCTGCCGCGCTCGGGCGCCTTTGCCAGCCGGGCGGACAGGTCGCCCTCGAAGGGGTCGCCGTCGAGCACGGTCTCCGCCGGGTCGTTGCGGTGCCGTGCCTTCTTCGTCGTGTTCATGAGGTGTCTCTCACTGGTGTCGCAGGGCTTCGATGGGCCGCAGGCCGGCAGCCCGGTTCGCGGGGTAGCTGCCGAAGAACAGGCCGATGGCCACCGACACGCCGAGGGCCAGGAAGACCGAGGACGGCACGACCACCGGTCGCACCCCGGCGATCTCGAACCGGCTGCCCGCCAGGCCGACGGCGACGCCGAGGACCCCGCCGAGCAGCGACAGGATCGTCGCCTCGGCGACGAACTGGCCGAGGATCGCGCTCTTGGGCGCGCCGATCGCCTTGCGGATGCCGATCTCCCGGGTCCGCTCGGTCACCGTGACGAGCATGATGTTGGTGACGCCGATCCCGCCGACCAGCAGGCTGATCGCGGCGACCGCGCCCAGCAGCACGGTGAAGGTCCGGTTGGAGTCGGCCACTGCGGATTGGACCGTCGCCTGGTTGTAGACGGTGAAGTCCGCGGTCGATCCGGTGATCCCGTGCCGCTGGTTGAGGATCGCGGTGATCTCCGCCTGGGCGGCGTCGACGGCGTCGGCGCTCTTGGCCTGCACGACGATCTGGCTGAGCGAGCCGTAGCTGGTCAGCGTGCCCTGCACGGCCGTGATCGGGGCGATCGCGATGTCGTCGGCGTCCTGGAAGCTGCTGGAGGACGAGCCAGACGCCGCCAGCACCCCCACGACGGTGAAGTAGGTGCCGTCCACGTTGATCTTCTTGTTCAGCGGGCTGACCCGGCCGAAGAGCTCCTCGGCGACGGTCTGGCCGATGACCACGACCTTGGCCGCGGCGTCGACGTCCGCCTTGTCGAACAGGGTGCCGGCGGCCACCGACTTGCTGGAGGCCTTGAAGTAGCCGGGGTAGGTGCCGACGAACTGGCTGATGTCGTGGCTGGTGCCCTCGTAGGTGGTGGTCGCCGAGTTGGCGTTCACCACCGGGGAGGCGCTCTCGACGTTCGGCGCGTTCTGCGGGTCAACCAGCGCCTCGGCGTCCTGGAGGGTCAGCTGCTCGGCCTGGGTGCGCGGCCCGGTGCCGGTGGACTGTCCGCCGCCCCGGCCCGGCATGCCGCCGCCCCCGCCGCCCCCGCGTCCGGTGGTGGACGAGGAGACCGTGAGGGTGCCGGCGCCGAGTGAGGAGATGCTGTTCGCGATCTGCAGGGAGGAGCCGTTGCCGACCGCGACCAGCAGGATCACCGCCGCCACGCCGATGAGGATGCCCAGGGTGGTCAGCGCGCTGCGCAGTTTGTTGGCGCTCAGCCCCCGCAGGGCGAAGCGGAGGACCTCGTAGAACCTCACCGGACGCCTCCGGTCTCCAGGATCCGCGGCGGCGGGCCCTCGACCGGCGCCTGCCTGCGGTCCTCGACGATGTCGCCGTCGACCAGCTCGAGCACCCGCTTGGCCCGGGCGGCGACCTCGTCCTCGTGCGTGATCAGCACGATGGTGCGGCCCGACGCCGACAGCCCGTCCAGGATGTCGAGCACGTCGCGGGTGGACTCGGTGTCGAGGTTGCCGGTCGGCTCGTCGGCCAGCAGCAGCGACGGGGAGGTGGCCAGCGCCCGCGCCAGCGCCACCCGCTGCTGCTGGCCGCCGGACAGCTCGTCGGGCTCGTGGCCGCCCCGGTCGGACAGGCCCACCAGCTCCAGCGCCGCCAGCGCGCGCCGCCGCCGGTCGGCGGGCCTGACGCCGCCGTAGGCGAGCGGGAGCTCGACGTTGGCCAGCGCGCTCATCCGGGGGATGAGGTTGAAGCTCTGGAAGACGAAGCCGATCCTGCGGTTGCGCAGGATCGACAGCTGGTACTCGGAGAGCACGCCCACGTCGGTGCCGTCCAGCAGGTAGCGGCCGGCGGTCGGGACGTCCAGGCAGCCCAGGATGTTCATCAGGGTGGACTTGCCGGAGCCCGACCTGCCCATGATCGCGACGTAGTCGCCGCGGTCGACCCGCAGGGTGACGCCCCGCAGCGCGTGGACGGTCGCCTCGCCGTCGCCGTAGACCTTCGTGACGGCGCGCACGTCCAGGACGGGGGCGCTCATCGTCCGCCTCCCGGGAAACCGCCCATGTTGCCGCCGCCGGGAGGGCCGCCGCCCATGTTGCCGCCGCCGCCGGGGAAACCGCCGTTGCCGGAGGTGGTGCTGCCGGAGATGGTGGTCAGCTGGACCTGGTCGCCCTCTTCGAGCCCGGACTTGATCTCGACGCCGGAGTCGCCGGTGATCCCCGTGGTGACCGTCCTGACGACCGGCTTGCCGTTCTCCAGGACGGTGACGGTGCTCTGCCCGCCCGCGGTGCTCACCGCGGCCGACGGCACGTACAGGACGTCCTCGGCGCGGGAGACCTCGACGGTGACCGTGGAGGTCTGGCCGATCCGCACCTTGGCGGGCTTGTCGGTCAGCGTGATGACGACGCCGAAGGAGACCACGTTGTTGGTGGTGGTCGGCTCGGTGGAGATCTGGGTGACCTTGCCGTTCGCGGTGACGCCGCTGAGCGCGTTGAAGGTGACCGTGGCGCTCTGGCCGACCTTCAGTTTGGTGGTGTCGGACTCGGTGAAGGCGCCCTCGACCTTCATCTTGGACGGGTTGGCGATCTCGATGAAGCCGCTGGAGCCAGTGGTCGTGCCGGAGGAATTGCCCGCGGTGGACGACCCCGTGCTGGAGGAGGAGCCGGCGGACTCGCCCACGGAGCCGTTGACCGCGGTGACCGTCCCGGCGAAGGGCGCGTAGATGACGGTGCCGTCCAGGGCGCGCTGCGCGCTCTTCACGGCGTTCTGCGCCTGCACGTAACCGGCGTAGCCCTGTGCGCTGTCGGTGTCTTCCTCCGCGGCGGCCGCCAGGTTCGCCCGGGCCGCCTCGAGGTCCTCGCGCGCCTCGGTCTGGTCGAGGACCGCCAGCCTGGCGCCCTTCTCGACCTCGTCCCCGACCGCGACGTAGATCTTCTTCACGGTGCCCGAACCGCCGAAGCCCAGCGCGCTGCTCTTGGCGCTCTCCACCGAGCCCGAGGCCGAGACCGACTCGACGAGGCTCCCCCGGGACACGGTGGTCGTCCGGCCGGACGTGGTGGGTTCTTCCCCATCTCCGCCGAGCGAGAGATAGGCGACGCCGACGCCTCCGGCCAGCAGCACGCCCAGCGTGCCGTTGACCACGACGCCCCGGCGTTCGAGGAGGGATTTCATGACGCGGAAGCCTGCCGCGCTCTTCTGGGGCGAGGGTGATGCGAGCGTGAGAGCCGGATGAGAGCGGCGGGGCCTCGCGCGTCAGGCGGGGCGGGAAGCGGGCGCGGAGCGGGCCGCGAGAGCCGCGGGGAGGGCGGGGAGCCAGCCGAGGAGCAGTCCCCAGAGCAGGCCGAAGACCGCGCCGAACAGGGCGTAGGTGAGGTAGGCGGAGGCGTCGCCGTAGGCGGTGTGCGCGGTGGCGGCGCCGCGGAGCAGTCCGGCGGCCGCCGAGCCCAGGGCGAAGGCCCACCAAGTGGTCGCGAGTGTGCGGCCGGGGGCGTGCGGACGGCGGTGGACCCGCAGCAGGACCGCGGCGACCAGGATCAGCGCGGCCAGGCCCTCGGTGAGCGTGTAGGCCGTGCCGAGCTCGCCGAACGGGGTCAGGTGCAGGGCGGGCGGCCCGAAGGGCACGCCCACCGCCGACGGGACGACCAGGAGGCCCGCGGCCGTGGTGATCTGGCGCGTCAGGGTCTCCCAGCCCAGGAGGAGGGCCAGGAGGGCGGTGGCCCCGGCCGCGGTCCAGGCGACCCGAGTAATGCGAGGGAGGCTCATGTTCATGTAAGGTACCTCACATTCGCCTAACATGAAAAGACCTCATATTAGGAGGCGGCATGCGCCGCAGCAGCCGACTTGTCCTCGCCGGAGCCCTCGGCCTGACCCTCGCCCTCGGCGCGTACACCCTCGACGGCTGGGGCCGGGAGGCCGGGAACGGCGTCGCCCCGCGCTTCGTCACCGACGCCCAGGGCCGCTCCCTGATCCTCCACGGGCTCAACACCCAGAGCAGCGCCAAGTCCGCGCCCGACGGCGTGCCCACCGCGTACGACGAGGAGTTCGTCGAGGCCGAGCGCGACCTCCTCGGCTCCAACGTCGTCCGCTTCCTCCTGCAGTGGCGCAGCCTCGAACCGGCGCCCGGCCGGTACGACGAGGCCTACCTCGACCGGGTGGACTCCTGGGTCCGCTGGTACGCCGAACGCGACATCCTCGTCCTGCTCGACATGCACCAGGACATCTACGGACCCGCCGTCAACGGCAACGGCGCGCCCGCCTGGGCGACGAAGGACGACGGGCTGCCCGCCCCCGCCCAGGACCCGTGGGAGCTCGGCTACGTCCAGCCCGGCACCATGCGCGCGTTCGACCACTTTTGGAACACCACCGGCGAGCACCCCGAACTCCGCGGCCACTACGCCAGGGCCTGGGCCCACGTCGCGAAGCGCTTCGCCGACGACCCCGCCGTCCTGGGCTACGACCTGATGAACGAGCCCTGGGGCGGCAGCCTCCCCGGCCTCCCGTTCGAGCGCGGCCCGCTCTCCGACCTCTACCAGCGCACCACCGACGAGATCCGCAAGGTCGACCGCAACAAGTGGATCTTCGTCGAGCCGCGCGCCGTCGGCGTCAACTGGGGCCTGGCCTCGGGCCTGCGCCCCATCGAGGACCCCGCCGAGAAGATCGGCTACGCCCCGCACCTCTACCCGCTGCCCCTGGACCTGGGCAACGGGTACACCGGGAGCGACCGCGCCCGCATCGACCGCACCCTCAACGCCTGGCGCGACACCGTCACCGCCACCGCCCGCCGCCAGAACGCCCCGATCGTCCTGGGCGAGTACGGCCTGGACGCCACCAAGCCGGGCGCCCTGGACTTCGTCGACGCCGTCTCCCGCCTCACCGACGAGATGCACGCCGGACGGATCTACTGGTCGTCCGATCCCAGCGACTGGAGCCCCTGGACGGCGGACCGGAAGCTCTCCGCCCTTGGCGGGCGCCTGGCCGCCCCTTACCCGCGCGCCGTGCCGGGCACCCCCCTCACCAACACCTGGGACCCGGAGACCAGGACGCTGAAACTCGTCTACGCCGCCGACCCGGACGTCAAGGCCCCCGTCGAGTTCTGGCTCCCCTCGGAGGGCACGGTCACCGGCGGCACCGGCACCTGGGACGAGGAGAGCGGCCTCCTGACCGTCGAGGCCCCCGCCACCGGCACGCAGACCCTCACCGTCACCCTGAAATGAGCCGGGGCCCGGCGGACCGCCCGCCGGGCCCGGCCACGCTCCCGCCTCAGCCCTGCGGCGCGTCCCGCAGCATGCAGGTCAGCCGCGCGGTGCAGACGCGCCGGTCCTGCTCGTCGGTGATGACGATCTCGTACGTCGCCAGCGACCGCCCGCCGTGCACCCGCGTGGCCACCCCCGTCACGAACCCCTCGGTCGCCGACCGGTGGTGCGTGGCGTTGATCTCCACGCCGACCGCGATCCGCCCCTCCCCCGCGTGCAGCGCCGACCCCACCGATCCGAGGGTCTCGGCCAGCACGCAGGAGGCGCCGCCGTGCAGCAGACCGTAGGGCTGGGTGTTGCCCTTCACCGGCATCCGCCCCACGACCCGCTCCGCCGAGGCCTCCAGGAACTCCAGCCCCATGTTCGTCGCGAGATCACCCATCGGGTTCCCGTTGGCGACCTGGTTCAAGGCCGCCCGCTGCTCGTTGTTCACGCCGCGCAACTCCTGGCAATAGGTCCGGCCACTCGCCGGAAACTGTCCGGGCACGAGACTAGGCTCTGAGGGTGGCTACTTCGGAACCGACCCCTGAGACCCTGCTGCTGCTGGATGGGCACTCGCTGGCCTATCGGGCGTTCTACGCCCTGCCGGTGGAGAACTTCTCCACGACCACGGGGCAGCACACCAACGCCGTGTTCGGGTTCACCTCGATGCTGGTGAACGTGCTGCGGGACGAGAAGCCGAGCCACGTGGCGGTCTGCTTCGACCGGTCGGAGCCGACCTTCCGGCACACCGCCTACGAGGAGTACAAGGCGGGGCGGGCCAAGACGCCGGACGAGTTCCGCAGCCAGGTGCAGCTGATCTGCGAGATGCTCGACGCACTGAAGATCACGCACCTGTCGCTGGCGGGGTACGAGGCGGACGACCTCATCGCCACGCTGGCCACGCGCGCCTCGGCCTGCGGCATGCGCACGCTGATCGTCACCGGGGACCGCGACGCCTTCCAGCTCGTCGACGACCGCGTCACCGTGCTGTACCCGGTCAAGGGCGTCTCGGTGCTGGCGCGGATGGACCCCGAGGCCGTCACCGCCAAGTACGGAGTGCCGCCGCAGCGGTACCGGGAGCTGGCCGCGCTGGTCGGCGAGACCAGCGACAACCTGCCCGGGGTGCCCGGGGTGGGGCCGAAGACGGCGGCCAAGTGGCTGCTGGCCCACGACGGCCTGGACAACCTCGTCGCCCAGGTCGACAAGATCAAGGGCAAGGCCGGGGACAACCTGCGCGAGCACCTGGGCCAGGTGCTGCGCAACCAGCAGCTCAACAAGCTGGACTGCGACGCCCCGGTGGAGGCCGACCCGGCGGCGCTGGACATCGGCGAGTGGGACCGGCAGGAGATCCAGGCGCTGCTGGACACCCTGGAGTTCCGGGGCGAGCTGCGCGACCGCCTGTTCACCACGCTCACCGCGCACGCCGGCGGCGAGGAGAGCGCCGAGGCCGGCGAGGGCTTCTCCGTCGAGCTGACCCGTCCCGAGGCGGGCGGGCTCGCCGCCTGGCTGGCCGGGCACGCCCACGCGGGCCGCACCGGGATCGCGGTCTCGGGGCGCTGGGCCCGCGGCACCGGCGAGCTGACCGCGGTGGCGCTGGCCGCCGCCGACGGCGCCGCGGTGCACTTCGACCCGGCGCTGCTGGAGCCCGCCGACGAGCGGGCCTTCGCCGCCTGGCTGGCCGACGAGGCGGCGCCCAAGGCGATGCACGACGCCAAGGGCCCCCTCCAGGCGTTCGCCGCGCGCGGCCTGGCCCTGGCCGGGCTCACCAGCGACACCGCGCTCGCCTGCTACCTGGTGGCCCCCGACCAGCGCTCCTACGAGCTGGGCGAGCAGGTGCTGCGCTTCCTGCACAAGGAGCTGCGCGAGGGCGCCGAGCAGACCGGCCAGCTCACCCTGGACGGCGCCGACGAGGACACCGCGGCCCAGGACCTGGCGGTGCGCGCCCTGGCCGTGCTGGAGCTGGCCGACGCGCTCGACGCCGAGCTCGCCGAGCGCGGCGCCGACCGGCTGCTGCACGAGCTGGAGCTGCCGCTGGTGGACATCCTGGCCCGGATGGAGCGGGCCGGCATCGCCATCGACCACGACCACCTGGCGAACCTGTCGGCGTCCATGGGCGGCCAGGCCAAGCAGGTCGAGCAGGGCGCGTTCGACGCGGTCGGCCACGAGTTCAACCTGGGCTCGCCCAAGCAGGTGCAGCAGGTGCTCTTCGAGGAGCTGGGCCTGCCCAGGACCAAGCGCACCAAGACCGGCTACACCACCGACTCCGAGGCGCTGACGGGCCTGCTGGAGAAGAACGGCCACCCGGTGCTGGAGCACATCCTGCGCTGGCGCGAGGTCGCCAAGCTCAAGTCGATGGTGGACTCGCTGATCCCGCTGGCGGACGAGACCGGCCGGATCCACACCACCTTCAACCAGACGGTCGCCGCCACCGGCCGGCTGTCCTCCACCGACCCCAACGTGCAGAACATCCCGGCCCGCACCGAGGAGGGCCGCCAGATCCGCGCGGCGTTCACCGTCGGCCAGGGCTACGACTGCCTGCTGACCGCCGACTACAGCCAGATCGAACTGCGGATCATGGCGCACCTGTCGGGCGACGAGCAGCTGATCGAGGCGTTCGTGTCCGGCGCGGACTTCCACACGATCACCGCCGCCAAGGTCTTCGCCCTGGAGCCCGGCCAGATCGGCACCGAGCTGCGCAGCAAGATCAAGGCAATGAACTACGGCCTGGCCTACGGCCTGTCGGAGTACGGCCTGTCCCAGCAGCTGCGCATCACCCCGGGCGAGGCGCGGGAGCTGAAGGAGGGCTACTTCGAGGTCTTCGGCGGGGTGCGCGACTACCTGGCCTCGGTGGTGGCCGACGCCCGCCGCGACGGCTACACCTCCACGATCCTGGGCCGCCGCCGCTACCTGCCCGACCTCAACTCCGACAACCGCCAGCGCCGCGAGATGGCCGAGCGCATGGCGCTGAACGCCCCCATCCAGGGTTCGGCCGCCGACATCATCAAGGTCGCCATGATCCGGATCGACGCCGCGCTGCGCGAGGCCGGCCTGAAGTCGCGGATGCTGCTCCAGGTCCACGACGAACTGATCTTCGAGGTCTGCTCCGCCGAGCTGGAGCAGCTCCAGGAGCTGGTCCGCCGGGAGATGGACGGCGCCTACACGCTGCGCGCCCCGCTGGCCGTGGCGATGGGCACCGGCCGCACCTGGTACGACGCCGCGCACTGACCTTCCGGACCACCCGATATCCCCCCGGTTCCCCGCGAACTCCGGAGGCTTCGGCACGGATTCAGCGGTCCGCCGTTTCAGGTCGCCGCCCGCTGGAAAGATCTTGGTGCAGCACGAAGTCTCCGGGGTTTCGGTCAGGCATCGGGTGCCCGGAGACTTTGCGCGAGGCGGTCGCGGGTCGCTACCGTGACCGTGCGGGGGCCTGGAAGTGCTGAGTAGATAACGCGCACCTTCGGGGAAGAGGTGTGCGGCCCCAAAGGCGCTTCCAGGTCCTTTCTTCTCGCTCCCGTCCCCCGCCCCGCTCCCGACCGGCCCCGTCACCGGGCCGTCACCCGGATTCCCCCCTCCACCGGCCGCCGTGCGCACGCCCGCGCCGCGACGGCCCGCCGGAGGCCCCGGGCAAGGAGCCGAAGGCGCGGGGGCCGGAGCGTCACCACCACGCCCCTTCGCTCCGCGCGGCCGTCCGTGCTCCACGGCCGCCCCCGCATGCGGCTCCGAGACCAACCCCTGCACGTGATCCCGAGGCCGCCCCTATGCGGTTCTGAGACCGCCCCTGCACGTGCGACGGCCCCGTCTCCGGCGCGTCGCGGTGGACGGGGGCCGGAGGCGGGGCCGTGGTGCCGCGCGGGGGTCACAGGACCTTGGAGAAGAACTCCCGGGTGCGGGGGTGGCTCGGGTTGGCCAGGACGTCGCGGGGGTCGCCCTGCTCGACGATGACGCCATCGTCCATGAAGACCAGGGAGTCGCCGACCTCGCGGGCGAAGCCCATCTCGTGGGTGACGACCATCATGGTCATGCCGTCGGCGGCGAGCTGCTGCATGACGGACAGGACCTCGCCGACGAGCTCCGGGTCGAGAGCCGAGGTCGGCTCGTCGAAGAGCATCAGGGCCGGGTCCATGGCCAGGGCGCGGGCGATCGCCACCCGCTGCTGCTGGCCGCCGGAGAGCTGCGAGGGGTAGTTGCCCTTGCGGTCGGCCAGGCCGACCCGCTCCAGGAGCTCCTCGGCGCGGGCGCGGACCTCGGCCTTGGGCCGCTTCTTGACCCGCAGGGGCGCCTCCATGACGTTCTCCAGCGCGGTCATGTGCGGGAAGAGGTTGAACCGCTGGAACACCATGCCGATGTCCCGGCGCTGCTCGGCGACCTCGCGGTCGCGCAGCTCGTACAGCCTGCCGTTCTTCTCCCGGTAGCCCATGAGCCTGCCGTTGACCCACAGCCGGCCGCCGTTGATCTTCTCCAGGTGGTTGACGCAGCGCAGGAAGGTGGACTTGCCCGAGCCGGACGGCCCGACGACGCACATCACCTCGCCCGGCCGCACCTGGAGGTCGATGCCCTTGAGGACCTCGGTCCTGCCGAAGCTCTTGTGGACGTTCTCGGCCCTGACCATGAACTCGACGGGCGCCTCGGGCTCGGCGTTCTTCGTGAGGTCGGTCATCACTGGGCGCCCTTCATGATCCGCAGCCGCGTCCTCGCCTTGTTCGCCCCGCCCTGCTCTCCGGCGCCGCGGGAGAAGCGCTTCTCCAGGAAGTACTGCCCGACCAGCAGCACGCTGGTGAGCGCCAGGTACCACAGGCAGGCGGCGACGAGCATGGGGAACGTCTGGAACTCCCGGTTGCCGATCGCCTGGAGCTGGAAGAACAGCTCGTTGGTGACCGGCACGTAGGCCACCAGGGAGGTGTCCTTGAGCATCACGATCGTCTCGCTGCCGGTGGGCGGCAGGATGACCCGCATCGCCTGCGGCAGCACGATCCGCCGGGTGATCTGGAACTTCGACATGCCCAGCGCGGCGGCGGCCTCGGTCTGGCCGGGGTCGACCGACATCAGGCCCGCCCGGACGATCTCGGCCATGTAGGCGGCCTCGGACAGCGCCAGCGCCAGCAGGCCCGCCATGAAGCCGCTGAGCAGCGTGTTGGCGTCCACCGAGAACAGGGTGCCGTTGATGTCGACGCCCAGGAGGTCGGCGAACTGCTCGGTGAAGGGCAGCCCGACGGAGAACTCCGCGTACAGGACGCCCATGTTGCCGAACAGGATGGCCAGGACCAGCCGGGGCAGCGCCCGGAACACCCAGATGTAGAGCCAGGCCACGCCGCGCAGGATCGGGTTGTCCGACAATCGCATGACGGCCAGGCCGATGCCCAGCACGACGCCGATGACCATGGCCAGGACCATGAGGATCAGCGAGGTGCGCACGCCTTCGATGACCGGGGGCCGGAAGGCGTTGTCCACGATGTAGGACCACTGGAAGGCCGGGTTCGTGACGAGCATGTGCACGAACTGGGCGGCCAGCACCAGCAGGACCGCCGCGGTGATCCAGCGGCCGGGGTGCCGAACGGGCACGGCCTTGATGGTCTCAGGCCGCACCCGTTCCGCGGGTTCTTGCTGCGAGGTCATCAGGAGGCCGGGTCGACGGTCGGGTCGGTGATCCCGCCGGCCTGCACGCCCCACTTCTCCAGGATCTGCGTGTAGGTCCCGTCGGCGATGACCGCCTTGAGGGCGTCGGCGTACACCTGGCCCAGCGGCGAGTCCTTCTTCACCACGTAGCCGTAGGGGGCGGCGTCGTAGATGTCGCCGAGGAGCGCCAGGCCGGGCGCCTTCTTCACCGCGTAGGCGGCGATCGGCGAGTCGGCGAGGCTGGCGTCCTCCTTGCCGGAGACCACCGCGGAGGTGGCCTGGTCCTGGCCCTGGTACTGGCTGATCTGGATCGCGGGCTTGCCGGCGTCGGTGCAGTCCTTGGAGCGCTTCTCGATGTCGGGGACCTGGACGGTCGCCTTCTGGACGGCGATCTTCTTGCCGCAGGCGTCGTCCGGGTCGATCGTGGCGCCCTCCTTGGCGAACCACTGGGTGCCGGCGTTGAAGTAGCTCACCATCGTCGCCTGCTTGAGGCGCTCGGGGTTGATGGTGAAGGAGGAGACACCGGTCTCGTACTTGCCGGAGGTGGTGACGCCGGGGACGATGTCGTCGAAGTTGCTGGTCACCCACTCGGTCTTCAGGCCGAGCTTGGCGGCGACGGCGTCGAACAGCTCCACGTCCCAGCCGACGACGGTCTTGCCGTCGGCATCGAGGTACTCGTTGGGGGCGTAGCTGGAGTCGACGCCGATCTTGATGACGCC
This sequence comes from Actinocorallia libanotica, assembly GCF_039525175.1. Lineage (NCBI taxonomy): Bacteria > Bacillati > Actinomycetota > Actinomycetes > Streptosporangiales > Thermomonosporaceae > Actinocorallia > Actinocorallia libanotica. The sequence goes on along the minus strand of NZ_BAAAHH010000024.1, from coordinate 109,558 downwards.
GTCGGCCTTGATGTCCTCGGGCACCTGGGCGGCCAGAGCGGAGTCGGCGGAGACCGTCGGGGCGGTCTTCGCGGGGCTCTCGGCACTGTCCTCGGTCTTCTCGCCGCAGGCGGTGAGACCGAGCGCGCCGATCACCAGCGCGGCGCCCACGGCCAGGCCACGCCGCCGGGCATCAGCGGAAATCACGATGTTCCTCCACATTTGTCGGATCTCCTCAGATCCAAACCTCGAACACGATATATGTGCATTTTGGAACGGTCGAAACCGCAGGTGTTACGGCTGCGTTTCCTCCCCGTCCACGGCTGTCCCCTTCTCCAGCGGCACCGGAGGCGCGGACGCCCCGCCCGCCACGCCCAGATCCCCGCCCAGGTAGGCGGCCCGCACCTGGGGATCGTCCAGCAGCTCGGCGGCCGGGGCGGACTTCACCACCTCGCCGGTCTCCAGCACATAGGCCCGGTGCGCGAGCTTCAGCGCCTGCTGGGCGTTCTGCTCCACCAGCAGCACCGTGGTGCCCCGCCGGTTGATCTCCTCGATGATCGAGAAGATCTGCTGCACCAGCTTGGGCGCCAGCCCCATCGACGGCTCGTCCAGCAGCAGCACCTTCGGCTTGGCCATCAGCGCCCGGCCGATCGCCACCATCTGCTGCTCACCCCCGGACATGGTGCCCGCCGCCTGGTGCTGGCGCTCCTTCAGCCGGGGGAAGAGCTCGTACGCCTCCTCCAGTTCGGCGCTGAAGTCGTCCTTGCGGGCGTAGGCGCCCATCAGCAGGTTCTCGTGCACCGACATGCCGGGGAAGATGCCGCGGCCTTCGGGCGATTGGCTGATCCCAGCGACCACTCGCTTGTGGCCCGCCATCGTGCTGATGTCGGCGCCCTCGAACCAGACCGAGCCGCTCGACAGCGGACGAAGGCCCGAGATGGTCTTGAGGGTCGTGCTCTTCCCGGCGCCGTTGGCGCCGATCAGCGTCACGATCTCGCCCTCGTTCACCTCGATCGAGATGCCGTGCAGCGCCCGGATCTTGCCGTAGTGGACGCTCACGTCCCGCAGTTCAAGAAGCATCGGGCGCTCCCAGGTAAGCCTCGACCACCCGCGGGTTCTGCTGGACCTCGCGCGGCAGGCCCTCGGCGATCTTCTCGCCGAAGTCCAGCACCGCGACGCGGTCGCTGATCCCCATGACCAGTCCCATGTCGTGTTCGATCAGGAGCACGGTGCGGCCCGCGTCGCGGATCCGCCGGATGAGCTCCTGCAGCTCCTGCTTCTCCGCCGGGTTCATCCCCGCGGCCGGCTCGTCCAGCAGCAGCAGCTTCGGGTCGGTCGCCAGGGCACGGGCGATCTCCAGCCGGCGCTGGTCGCCGTAGGAGAGGTTCTTCGCGGTCGCCTTCGCCTGTCCGGGGATGCCGCAGAAGTCCAGCAACTCCGCGGAGAGCTTCTTGGCGTCGCGCTCCTCCTTGCGGTACCGGGGAAGGCCGAACGTGACGTTCACCAGGCCCGACCGGTGGTGGGCGTCCGCCCCCACCATGACGTTCTCCTCAGCCGACATGTTGTGGAACAGCCGGATGTTCTGGAACGTCCGTGCGATGCCGCCCTGGGTGACCTTGTAGCGCTTGCTGCCCTGGATCGGCCTGCCGTCGAAGACGACGGAGCCCGAGGTCGGCGCGTAGACGCCGGTGATGACGTTGAAGACCGTGGTCTTGCCCGCCCCGTTCGGGCCGATCAGCGCGAAGATCTCGCCCTGGCCGATCTCCAGGTCCACCTTGTTCAGCGCCTTCACGCCGCCGAACTGCATCACCAGGTCGTCGAGCCGGAGCAGGGGTCCGGTCGCCGTCACTTGCTCACCTCCGCGACCTCGGCGCCCAGATGGCCGCTGCCACCGCCGCCGTCCTTCAGTTCCGCCTTGCGTCTGCGCGACGGGATGAGGCCCTCCGGACGCCAGATCATCATCAGCACGATCGCCGCGCCGAAGATCAGCTCCCGGTACTCCTCGGCACCGCGGAACCGCTCGGGCAGCCAGGCGACGAGGAAGGCGCCGACGATCACGCCGACCAGGTTCCCCGAGCCGCCGAGCACCACCGCGGCCAGGATCGTCGCCGACAGGATGAAGGGGAAGGAGTCGGGGGCGACGAAGGTCGTCTTGGACGCCCACAGCACACCCGCCGCGCCGCCGACCGCGGCGCCGAGCCCGAAGGCCAGCAGCTTGAACTTGAACGTGGGCACGCCCATCAGCTCGGCCGCGTCCTCGTCCTCGCGGATCGCCGCCCAGGAGCGGCCGACCCGGCTGTTCTCCAGCCGCTTGACCATGATGATGACGACCGCGATCAGCACGACGAGCAGGTAGTAGTACGGCCGCGCGTCGCGGACGCCGTACTCCAGGATCTGCACGCCGCCGATCTCGGCCTCGGACATGTCCGGGGGGCGCGGCACGTTGTCGATGCCCCGGTTCTCGCGCAGGTAGTCGCTGTTCTCGGCGAACTTGCGGATGATCTCGCCGAAGCCCAGCGTCACGATCGCCAGGTAGTCGCCGCGCAACCGCAGTGTCGGCGCGCCCAGGATGACGCCGGAGATCGCGGCCATCGCGATCCCGATCGGCAGGATCTCCCAGAAGGACCAGTGGTAGTAGGCGCCGAGCACGGCCATGCTGTAGGCGCCGACCGCCCAGAACGCCACGTACCCCAGGTCCAGCAGTCCCGCGTAGCCCACGACGATGTTCAGGCCGATCGCCAGCAGGACGTAGATGCCGATCGGGTAGAAGAGGATCGACGACCACTTGGCGTCGGGGGACATGATCGGCGCGAGCCCGCTCCAGGGCAGCAGCAGCGCGCCCACGAACAGCAGCCCGTAGACGGCCCAGCGCGCGCCCTTCGGCGCGGTGTCCCACCAGTCCCGCAGCTTCTCGCCGGGTACCGCGGCCGCGTCGCGCAGCCCGCCCAGCCTCGCCTTGGCGCTCATGCCCGCGCCCTCTGCAGCGACTCGCCCAGGATGCCGCTCGGACGGAACATCAGGATCACCACCAGGATGGTGAAGGCGATGACGTCCTTCCACTGGGAGCCGAAGATGCTCGCCCCGTAGTTCTCCACGAGGCCGAGGGTGAACCCGCCCAACAGGGCCCCCTTGATGTTTCCGATGCCGCCGAGGACCGCGGCGGTGAACGCCTTGATCCCCAGGATGAAGCCGATGAAGTAGTTCGTCACCTCGTAGAAAATCAGGAAGAAGAAGCCGGCCGCCCCGGCCATCACCCCGCCGATCAGGAACGTGGTCATGACGATGCGGTCGATGTTCACGCCGAGCAGCACCGCGGTCTCGGGGTCCTGGGCCGTGGCCCGGATGCCCCGGCCGAGCTTGGAGCGGGTGACGAACATCTGGAGGACGACCATCATCAGCAGGGCGGCGACGACGATCAGCAGCTTGTCGTTGCGCACGTCGCCGGAGCCGATGCTGAACAGCACCTCCTTGTCCATGATCCGCACCTGCTCCTCACCGGGCGGGGTGAAGCCGACCATGTCGCGGCCGCGCCCCGGCGCGAAGAACTTGGGGATGATGACGGTGGCGAAGAGCTCCTGCAGGAACAGCGAGGCGCCGATGGCGGAGATCAGCGCCGCGAGCCGGGAGGCGCCCTTCTTGCGCAGGGGCCGGTAGGCGACGCGTTCGAGGACGACCGCCGCCCCGCCGGAGGCCGCCATGGCCCCCGCCAGGCAGAGCAGGAGCACTCCGACCAGGGCGAAGCCCCCGTAGGGGCCGGTGAACCCGACGAACTGGATCACCGCGAGCGACCCGAACGTGCCGATCATGAAGATCTCGGAGTGCGCGAAGTTGATCAGCCGCAGCACGCCGTAGACCATCGTGTAACCGAGCGCCACCAGTGCGTAGATCGATCCGACGGTCACCCCGTCGATCGTGTTGGCCCAGAACTGGGCGGTGAAATCGTGGAACATCCAACGTCCTCATATACGGGAGCGGGGGGCGGGAACGACGGTTCCCGCCCCCCGCTCGCACCGACCGAAGAGTCGCAGACTCAGGACGTCGGGATCTTGGTGGCGTCGCCAAGGAACTCGAGCTTGCCGTCCTTGACCTGGAAGTAGAAGATCGACTTGTCGGCGATCTCGCCGTTCGCCTCGAACTTGATCGGCTTGGAGACGCCCTGGACGTCCACCGTCTTCAGGTACTCGTTGATCTTCTCGGTGGTGTCGTTGCCGGCCTTGATGGCGTCGAGGAAGACGTTGGTGGCGTCGTAGCCCTCGGCGGAGTAGGTGCCCTGGTCGACGTTGAACTTCTTCTTGTAGGCGTCGATGAACTCCTGGACCTTGGGGTTGTCCGCGGTCGGGTTCACCGACTGGCAGGCGCAGGAGATGATCGAGCCCTCGGCCTGCTTGGCGCCGGCGGTGTCGATCAGACCCTGGTCCAGGGCGCCGTCGTCGGAGAAGAAGAGGGCGTCGACGCCGCCGTCGCGCATCTGCTTGAGCAGCTTGCCGCCCGCGGCGTAGTAGCCGGCGAAGAAGACGACCTCGGGGTCGGCCGCCTTGATCTTGTTGATCGTCGAGGAGTAGTCGGTGTCGTCCGGGTTGATCTTGTCACTGCCCGGCGTGATGCCCTCGGCCTTGAGCGCCTCGAGGAACTTGCCGGCCAGGCCGATCGAGTACTCCTCGTTGTCGTCGACGAGGAAGATCTTCTTGGCCTTGAGCTGGCTGACGATCGCCTTGGCGTCCTCGGCGCCCTGGGAGTCGTCGTTGGTGATGATGCGGTGCCAGTACTTCCACCCGTTGGCGGCCAGGGCGGTGCTGGTGGCCGAGGGCGAGATGTTCGGGATCTGGGCTTCCTCGAACTTCGGCGCGACGGCCTTGGACTCGCCGGAGAACGCCGGGCCGATGATGGCCACCGGCTCGTCCTCGATCAGCTTGTCGGCCTGGCCGGGCGCGACGCTCGGCTCGCCCTTGGTGTCGTACTTGGTGAGGACGACCTTCTTGTCGGGGTTGGTCGCGTTGTACTGCTCGATGGCGAGCTCGACGCCGTTGGAGATGTTGATTCCCAGCTGAGCGTTCGGGCCGGTCTGCGCGCCGATGAAGGCGAGCTTGATCTCACCGCCCGCCTCACCGCCGTCGCCGCCGCAGGCGGTCAGCGCGAGGCTGGCGGCGCCGAGCAGCGCGAGGAGGCGCATCGTGGGGGGTACACGTTTCATGCCGGGTCTCCTTCTCGGACCGCGGCCTCCAGAGCCGTCGGTCACATGGGAACGATTGGCCGAAACGTACTCAACGGTCACCCAGGAGCACCAGGCCAGAGGGGTTCTCCCGACATCGTGATGCACACTCGTGACCTTGCCGCAATCAAAGAAAAACCTCTGAAATCAGCATTTAACGCAGGAAATCGTGCAGGCTATTCAGGGCTATTGTCCACTTCGGCCTCCGATGCGGTGGTTTCCAGAACCGCTTCGGCCACCTTCCGCATCGTCAAACGGCGGTCCATCGACGTCTTCTGGATCCAGCGGAACGCCTCCGGCTCGCTCCAGCCGTGCTGCGTCTGCAGGTGGCCCTTGGCCCGGTCCACCACCTTGCGGGTCTCCAGCCGGTCCTTCAGCGAGGTGACCTCCGACTCCAGCTGGCGGATCTCGTCGTAGCGCGAGACGGCCATCTCGATGGCCGGCACCAGGTCGGCCTTGGTGAAGGGCTTGACCAGGTAGGACATGGCGCCCGCGGCGCGGGCCCGCTCCACCAGCTCCCGCTGGGAGAAGGCGGTGAGCATGATCACCGGGGCGATGCGCTCCCCGGCGATGCGCTCGGCCGCCGAGATGCCGTCCAGGATCGGCATCTTCACATCCAGGATGACCAGGTCGGGGCGCAGCTCGGTGACGAGCTTGACGGCGCTCTCCCCGTCCCCGGCCTCGCCGACGACGAGATAGCCGTCCTCCTCCAGCATCTCCTTGAGATCGAGTCGGATCAAAGCCTCGTCTTCCGCGATGACAACTCGCTTGGCGCTCTCACTCACGCACATGAGACTACAAGGAACCGGTACTCTGGTGCCTGCCCGCGGCGGCCACCGGATATCCGCCGTGAAGCCCCAATACTCCAACCGGCAGAGAGGGCGGTCTCAAACACCGCACAGTGTGGGTTCGAATCCCACTTGGGGCACCGCGAGCACAGCGAAGAGCCGCCCACCCCCGCGGGTGCGCGGCTCTCGTCGTCTCCGCCCCTCAGGGGGTGATCGTGTCGCCCAGCCGGTGCACGCGCAGGGAGTTGGTGGAGCCGACCGTGCCCGGCGGCATGCCCGCCACGATCACGATGAGGTCGCCCTTGCGGAAGCGGCCGAGCTCCAGCAGGGACTGCTCGACCTGGGCGACCATCTCGTCGGTGTGGTCGACGTGCGGGACCAGGAAGGACTCCACGCCCCAGGTCAGGGAGAGCTGGGCGCGGGTGCGCTCGACCTCGGTGAAGGCCAGCAGCGGGATGGGGCTGCGGTAGCGGGCCAGCCGGCGGGCGGTCTCCCCCGACATGGTGAAGGCCACCAGCGCCTTGGCGCCGATGATCGCGCCGACCTCGGCGGCGGCGCGGGCGATGGCGCCGCCGACCGTCTCGGGCACCCGCTCGAGCGTGGGGTCGGCCTCCAGGGTCGCCTCTTCGGCGGCCGCGGCGATCCGCGACATCGTCTGGACCGCCTCGATCGGGTACTGGCCGACGGCGGTCTCGCCGGAGAGCATCACCGCGTCCGCGCCGTCGAAGATCGCGTTGGCCACGTCGCTGGCCTCGGCCCGGGTCGGCCGGGCCGCGCTGATCATCGACTCCAGCATCTGGGTGGCCACGATCACCGGGTGCGCCTTCTCGCGGCACAGCTCGATGGCGCGCTTCTGCACGATCGGCACCTGCTCCAGCGGCAGCTCCACGCCCAGGTCGCCGCGGGCGACCATGACGCTGTCGAATGCGTCGACGATCTCGGGCAGCGCCCGCACCGCCTGCGGCTTCTCGATCTTGGCGATCAGGGGGACGCGCACGCCCTCCTCGGCCATGATGGCGTAGCACTCCTGGGCGTCGGCGGCGTCGCGGACGAACGACAGCGCGACCATGTCCACGCCGATGCGCAGCGCCCAGCGCAGGTCCGCCTCGTCCTTGGCGGTCAGGGCGGGCACGCTGACGGCGACACCGGGCAGGTTCAGGCCCTTGTTGTCGGAGACCATGCCGCCGACGACCACGCGGGTGAGCACCCGGGGCCCCTCGACCGAGACGACCTCCAGGGAGACCTTCCCGTCGTCGACGAGCACGGTGTCGCCGGGGGCGACGTCGCCGGGCAGGCCCTTGTAGGTCGTGGAGACCTCCTTGCGGCTGCCGGGGACGTCCTCGACGGTGATGGTGAACTCGTCGCCCACGTTGAGCCGCACCGGGCCGTCGGGGAAGCGGCCCAGCCGGATCTTGGGGCCCTGGAGGTCGGCGAGCACGCCGATGGCGCGGCCGGTGGCCTCCGCCGCCTCGCGCAGGTACCCGTACACCTGCGCGTGCTGCTCGTGCGACCCGTGGCTCATGTTCAGGCGGGCCACGTCGATCCCGGCCTCCACGAGTGCCTTGATCTGCTCGCGGCCGGAACACGCCGGTCCGATGGTGCTGACGATCTTCGCTCGACGACTCACAGGTCCCACCCTAGGTAGTTACCCGCCGGTATGGGCACCTTCCGAGCAGGGCATCACCGTCTGTTCACCGAGAACTTCCCTCAGTGGTCTAGACCATGGTCGCCGACTCCGGCGCGCGCGCCGCGGCCGGGCGCAGGCTCGCGCCGCGCAGTCCGGTCAGCAGCGCCGCCAGGGCGACGACGGCGGGCGCGACGAGGAAGGCCGGCGCCGCGCCCAGCCGGTCGACGAGCTGGCCCGAGACCGCGGCGCCCAGCGCGATGCCCAGCGCCACCGAACCGTTCAGCCAGGCGTAGGCCTCAGTCTTCACCTCGGCCGGCACCAGCGCGTCCAGCAGGGTGTACCCGGTGATGATGCAGGGCGCGATGACCAGCCCGGTCAGCGCCGCCGCCCCGTACATCAGGCCCAGCGACTGCACCAGGGCGGGCCCGGCGAGGGCGGCGGCCAGCAGGCACAGCAGCAGGGTGAGCCGGGACGGCAGCCGGGTCCCGGCCTTGAGGCCCCCGTAGACGAGCCCGCCGACCAGGCTGCCCGCGGAGAACGTGCCGTAGATGGTCCCGGCCGAGCCGGGGCTGCCCAGCTCGGAGGTCAGCGCGGTGAGGCCCACCTGGAGGCTGCCGAAGACCGAGCCGACGCCCAGGAAGGCGACGGCCAGCACCGGCACGCCCCGCCTGCCCAGCACCGCTCCGGCGGCCCCGGCGGCCGCCGGGTCGGGCGAGGGGGCGCCGTGCCGCACCCCGGCGAACAGCAGGGTGCCCGCCAGCACCAGGACGAGCGCCAGGCCCAGGGCCCACACGGGGCTGTGGGCGGTGGCGACCGCCAGCAGCACGACGGGGGCCAGGGTGAAGGTCAGCTCGTCGGTGACCGACTCCAGCGCGAAGGCCGTGCCCACCCGCTCCGACGGCAGGAGGTGCGCCCAGCGGGCCCGCACCATCGAGCCGACCTGGGGCACCGTCGCGCCCGCCAGGCAGCCCACGGCCACCAGCAGCAGCGGCTCGGCCCGCCGCTGGGCCAGCGCCAGCAGCGCCGCCAGCAGGACGGCGTGCGCCAGCACCTGGGGCACCAGCACCCGGGCCTGGCCGTGCCGGTCGGCCAGCCGCCCGGTCCACGGCCCGACGAGGGCCTGGGCGACGGCCGAGGCGGCCGAGGCGGCGCCGGCCCAGCCGTAGGAGCCGGTGGCCCACTCCACGAGCAGCATGATGCCCAGCTGCAGCATCGCGAAGGGCAGGCGCGCGCACAGGGCGGGCAGCAGGAAGCGCCAGGCTCCGGGGGTGCCCAGCAGCGCGAGGTAGGACTTCAAGATCCGGGTTCTCCGTCGTCGAGTGCGTGACGGAACCCGGCTTCCCCGGTCCGCCATGAGCTTCAGCGTCGGACCGGGGTAGATACCGTCCCTGGTCGGGACAGCCGCCATGCGGTCAGAAGTCCGAGTTTATACCCGCCTTGAACAGCACCGATAATGGAAGCGTGGCCGTCACTCCCCTCACCCTCACCACATCCGACGGCGTGCGCGTCGCCGCCCGGTACCACGCGGCGGCCTCGCCCGCCGACGCGGAGCTGTGCCTGGTGGTCGGGCACGGCTTCACCTGCCACCAGGAGCTGCCCGGGCTGCGGGCGATCACGGCGGTGCTGGGCCGCTCCGCCGCGGTCTGCACGCTCGACTACCGGGGGCACGGGCGCTCGGGCGGGCTCTCGACCGTCGGCGACCGGGAGATCCACGACCTCGAGGCCGCCGTCCGCCACGCCCGCGGGCACCACGCCCGGGTGGTCACCGTCGGGTTCTCCATGGGCGCCTCGATCGCGCTGCGGCACGCCGCGCTGATCGGCGGCGTCGACGCGGTGGTCTCGGTCAGCTCGCCCGCCCGCTGGTACTACCGGGACACCGTGCCCATGCGCAGGGTGCACTGGGCCATCGAGCGCAGGCTGGGCCGCGCCGCCGCGCGGCTGGCCAAGCGCACCCGCATCTCCCCCGCGGGCTGGGATCCGGTGCCCGCCGCGCCCTTTGAGGTGGTCGGGGACATCGCCTGCCCGGTGCTGATCGTCCACGGCGGGCGCGACGCGTTCTTCCCTCCCGACCACGGGGAGCTGCTCTACGAGCGGGCCACCCGGCCCAAGGAGCTGTGGATGGAGCCCGAGATGGGCCACGCCGAGGTCGCCACCACCGAGGCGCTGAGCCTGCGCATCGCCGAGTGGGCGGGACGTGCGTCCTCCGGGTCGCTCTCCCCCGAGGCGGGCTGACGGGACCGGCCGGGGCGCGCCGCGCTCAGCGGAGGTGGACCTCCGGGAGGGCTCGGCGGGAGCGGGGCTCGGCCAGGTGGGCGACGGTCGCGGCGATCTCCTCGCGCTCCGCCCGCTCCGTGATGGCCCGGAGGCGGCCGCCGACCCGCCTCCGGCGTTCTTCCCCGCCGCTCAAGCGCGCTCCTTCTCGATCTTGACCACTCCGGTGCCCCCGTCGACGGTGAGGGTCATCCCGTCCTCCACCCGTCCGGTCAGCCCGGGGATCTGCACGACCGTCGGCACCCCCAGCTCCCGCGCGACGATCGCGACGTGGGCGAGCGGGCTGCCGCGCTCGACGAGCAGCGCGGCGGCCGAGGACAGCGCGCCCACCCAGCCCGGGTCGGTGCGGTAGGCGACCAGCACGCCGCCCCCGACGTCGCGGGGGCCGTCGACGACCCGCGCCTTCGCGGTGACGACGCCGGGGCTGCACGGGGTGCCCTGCAGCACCCCGGTGGCCTCCCCCTCCCCGGCGGGCGCCGGGTCGGGAGTCTGCACACCCCAGTAGACGCTGCCGCGGGTGAGGAACCTCGGCGGCGGCGCGGGCAGGAGCCGCTGCTTGGCCCGCTGGGTCTTGCGCAGCTCGGCCAGCGGGCGCAGCTCGCGGTGGTTCATGGTGCCGGCGTAGGCGGCGCGGATCTCCTCCAGCTTGAGCAGGAAGACGTCGCGGCGGTCGCCCAGCGCGCCGACCGCCGCCAGGTCCCTGCCCATGGCCTTGAACATGCGGCGGGCCATGCCGAACGCGCGGGTGCGGGCGAAGCGGACGCGCCCGCGTTCGCGCAGCGCCTCGCGCACCTTGCCGCGCACCAGGTCGTAGACGAACCGCTTGGGAGCGCTCAGGTGCTCCCGCAGGTAGGCATCGACGTCGTGCTCGACCCGAACGACGGGGGCGGCTCCGGCCAGCAGCAGCGCGTCCTTGAGCATGGACATCAGCAGCGACGGGTCGTCGTGCAGGTCCGGCTCCTCCAGTTTGAGCTCGTTGGCGCTGCGGTAGCCGAACGCGGCGAGGAAGCCGCCGAGCTCGGCGCGCAGCCACGCGGCGTCCTCGCCCTCGGCCTCGCGCAGCCACTCCCACAGCTCGCCCGCGTGGCGCTCGCGCACCTCCTCGGCCAGCTCGGGGCGCTCGGACAGCAGCCCGGCCAGCTCGCCGAGCCGCCGCGCGGGGGCGGTGGACTCGACGTCGTCGCCGACCTTCACCGCCTCCCGCGTCAGCCATTCGGGGGCGTCGGGCAGCCAGCGGGCGTTCAGTCCGTAGAGCACGCCGTACGAGAGCATGATCACGTTGTCGAGCACGGCGGTGCCGCCCCACCGCGACAGGAGGCGCTCCTCCAGCCGGTGCAGCGCCCGGTTCACCTCGTGGCCGGGCAGCGCCTCGTAGTCGACGGCGTCGAACTCCTCGTACACCTCGTGGAAGTGGTCGATGAAGGAGGCGACCGACCGGCGGACGGTGAAGAACATGCGCAGGAACCGCAGGGCGACGCGCAGCCGCACCAGGCGCTCGCGCAGCGGCGGGTCGATCGGGTGCTGGGCCTCGGCGAGCTCCTCGGAGGTCTCCCGGACGCCCATCGCCGCGGCGAGGACGCGCCGGTTGAGGGCGTATCCGGGCAGCAGCCTGATGATCTTGTACCAGTTGAGGACGTTGTAGTAGACGCGGCCGTCGAAATAGCCCAGCATCTCGCCGAACATCCCGTCCAGCTTCGCCAGGTCCCGGCGCGGCACCCCGAGCAGCCGCACGTAGTCGCGGTAGACGCGGCTGTAGGCGTGGCGCGCGAAGCTGAACGTCAGGGGGGCGGTGACCTCGCCGAACGACTCGATGACGGTGGAGTTGTCCCACACCCGCACCTCCCCCTCGGCCTCGCGCAGGGTGGTGATCGGGCGGCTCTGCAGCACGTGGAAGACGCCGTCGCTCAGCGCCCATTCCACGTCCTGCGGGGCGCCGAACAGCTCCTCGACACGGTCGGCCAGGTCGCCGAGCTCGCCGACCTGGTCGTTGGACAGCGCGAACCGCTCGCGGGCGAACGGCGAGACCGGGCTGAGCCCCGTGCCGCCGGACCCGGCGTCGAGCCGCTCGGCCTTCTCCCCGATGACGGCGTCGCCGACGACCCGGCTCGGCCGGTCCAGGGTGAGGGTGTCGGCGTCGACCTGGCCCGTCACCAGCGTCTCGCCCAGGCCGTAGACGCAGCTGATGAGCGCCTTGGAGCGGTCGCCGGAGACCGGGTCGGCGGTGAACATCACCCCGCTGACCTCGGCGGGCACCAGCTCCTGGAGCACGACCGCCAGGTCGATCCGGTCGGTGGGCAGGTCGTGCAGCCAGCGGTAGACCAGCGACCGCGCCGAGTACGCCGACGCCCAGCAGTCCCGGACCCGCTCGGCCACCTCGTCGAACCCGCTCGCCCCCAGGAAGGAGGAGTACTGCCCGGCGAAGGAGAAGTTCGGCAGGTCCTCGTCGGCGCCGGAGGAGCGCACCGCGACGGCGCCCTGCCCGACGGCGTCGTAGGCGCGCCAGATCGCCTTCAGGGCGGGTCCGTCCAGCGGGGTCACCGAGAAGGCCTTGGTGATGCGGGCCGAGACCTCCCAGGCGCTGTCGGGGTCGAGCCCGGCCAGCAGGCCCGCCAGCTCCTGGTCCAGGCCCGAGCGTTCCCGGAAACCGCGCAGCACGTCCACGCCGACCGCGGACCAGACGGGGACCCGAAGGCCCGCCTCGGTCAGCCGCCGCAGGTTCTCTCCCTTGCCGCCGAGCGCGCTCATGCCCGTACCACCTCCACCATCACCTCCGCCGGTTCCACCCCATCCTGGACGAACCTCACGATCACCGCGCCCTTTCCGCCGCGATCAGCCGAGACCGTCGCGATACAGGCGAGTCGGGCGTCCAACTCCGCCGCCGCCGCGAAGCGGGCGTCGAACCTCCGCACGGCCAGCCGCCCCGCGGGCACGCCGAAGTGGCGGGACATCGTCCACAGCGCGGCCTGGCGGGCCGCCTCCAGCAGCACCATGCCCGGGACGCGGTCCTGGGGGTGCTCGAACATCGCCGGGTTCGCCGGGTCCACCGCGACCCGCGCGGTGGTCTCGCCGTGCCGCCGCACCAGGTCGGCCAGCACGACGTTGCCGTCGTGGGTGCGCCCGACGTTCCGGGCCGCGGGGAACAGGCCGGTCCGGTCGGGGGCGCCGATCCGCGCGCCGAGCCCGTGCCGGGCGCGTCCCGCGGCGCGCAGCTCGCGCCACTCCGCCTCGCCCCACCAGGAGAAGGAGGAGCGGGCGGTCGCCAGCTCCGTCCCGTCGAAGGCCGCGACCCGGTAGTCCAGGGCCAGCCCGGAGGAGAAGCGGCGGGCGACGTCCACCTCGACCCGCACCCGCCGGTCGCGGACGGCGTCGGGGTCGGCGGTGAGCCGCCCGCTCAGCTCCCGCAGCCCGAAGCGGACGTTCTGCGGTACGCCGTGGTGGCCGTGGGCGAGGACGTAGCAGCCCTGGCGGCACATCTCCAGGACGGACAGGAGGTCGATCCCGGCCGAGGGCAGGTCGTTGTAGAAGCGGTGGGCGGCGGGGAGCTCCCCGGCCAGCACGACGCCTCCGGAGCCGTCGGCCAGGTGGTCGGTGAGGAAGACCTCTCCCAGGCCCTCCTTGTGCACCAGGGGGCCGGGAAGGGCGCGTTCGCGGCACAGCGGGCGCGGCTCGCGGACGGCGGCGTGCTCCCACTGGGCGGTGGTGACGCCGGTGAGCAGCGCGGTCCTGCCGGGCACCGACGGGTTCACGACGGTCGCGCCGAGCACCACCGAGTCCCAGGGCTCGGCCGGCTCGCCGCGCGCGCCGCGCTCGAGGGCGCGGTCGTAGGAAAGGTCGTGCCCGGGGCTCCTGCGGTACAGCTCGGCGATCAGCTCGCGCGCCTTGTCCTCCCGGTCGGCGCCCGCGGCCAGGTCGGCGTAGACGCGGCGCCGGTCGCGGCCGTCCAGCAGGACGCCGAACTCGCGGACCAGGTCGGCGGGCTCGTCGGCGGTGTGCACGAAGTCGACCAGGAGGTCGTCGTCGTCCAGGCGGTGCCGCAGCTGCCACGGCTCGCGGCGGGCCGGGTCGGCCGGACCCTTGAGGCCGCTCAGCCGCAGGGTCGCCGGGATCGGCGCCTCGGGCAGCCGCGCCACCAGCAGCAGGCTGCCGCCCGCGCGGACCAGCGCGTCGACCAGGTCCCGCCGCTCCTTGGTGGCGACGTTCCACTGGTACCACCACATCGCGCGGGCGCTGTGCCGGTCGAGGGCGACGATCTCGGCCGCGACGATCACCGCGTCCTGCTCCAGCAGCCACTCCAGGGCCGCCTCCAGCCGCCGTCCGGCCACCGCGTCGGGTTTGAGCAGCAGCGTGGCGTGCCGGTCCAGCAGCGGCCACGGGTCGGGCACGACCGCGAGCAGGTCGTCCCAGCCGTCGCGGAAGTAGCTGTCGACCGCGAACAGCGCGCGCTTGCGCGGCAGCGCCGAGAGCGCCTCGGGCACCGGTTCGGCGTGCTCGCCGCCGATCGTCGCCTCCGGCGCCTCCCGTGCGAGCGGTTGTGCCGCGCCGATTCCGGCGACCGCCGTCATGCCGTCTCCCCCCGCCGTGCGATGATCTCCAGCTCTCCGGACAGCGGCCGCTCCCGGGTGGGCAGCCGCTGGATCTTGCCGCTGGTCGTCTTGGGCACCGAGCGGCCCGGGACCAGCACCACGGCGGCCGCCGGGTTGGCCAGGGCGCGGGTGGCGGTGGGCACGAGGGCGAGCCGGGCGCGGACGGCGGCGACGACGTCCGGGTGGCGGTGGCCCAGCACTTGCCCCGCGGAATGCGTCGGCTCCCCCACCGATCGCCCCCTCCACGCTTTAACGACACTTCATGTGAAAAGCCCATCGAAGACGAGTGGATCTTTGGTTGTCAAACCAGAACGAGAACGGCACCCGGAGTTCACATGCCTTTAACAGGGGATCCGAGATAGGGGTGGTCCAGGTCACGCGGGGTGCCGGAGCCCCGCTCGCACCGGGGTTCCGAAACACGTAATACGTATTGTCCTTGTCAGATGAGTCACAAAGCAGGCCTCTGGCGGGCAAATTGACTCTGCTCGACAAAGGAAGCGCGGACCCCGGTGCCGGGGAAAACAAAAACGCCCGGCCCGCAGGTGAGACCTGGAGACCGGACGCGTCGGCGGGGGTGCGCTTCACATCGCGTCGTGGATGCGCTTGAGGAGGTCCGGGGTGGCGGCGACCGGCTCGGCCTCCACGCAGAGCTGCTCCATGACCGTGAGGTAGCGTTCGATGTCCTCGCGCTTGTCGAGGTACAGGGCGCTGGTGAGCTGCTCCAGGTAGACGATGTCCGGCAGGTCGGGCTCGGCGAAGCGCAGGATGCTGAAGGGGCCGCCGGCCGCCGCGTGGCCGCCCCGCGCGAACGGCACGACCTGGACGGTGACGTTGGGCAGCTCGCACAGCTCGATGAGGCGCCGCAGCTGCCCGCGCATCACCTCGCGGCCGCCCAGGGGGCGCCGTACGACCGCCTCGTCGACCACGGCCCACAGGTGGGGCGCGTGGTCGGAGTGCAGAAGCTCCTGGCGCTTCATGCGCATCTCGACGCGGCGCTCCACGTCCTCGGCCGCCGCGCCGCCGTGGCCCAGCAGCGTGACCGCCCTGGCGTAGGCCTCGCTCTGCAGCAGGCCGGGGACGAACTGCACCTCGTAGGCGCGGATGCGGCTGGCCGCCTCCTCCAGGCCGATGTAGTTCTCGAACCAGCGGGGCAGCAGGTCGTTGTAGTCGTGCCACCACCCGTTCGCGCTGGCCCGGCGGGCCAGCGCGAGCGCCTTCTCCCGCTCGGCGGGGTCGTGGACGCCGTAGAGGGCGAGCAGGTCGGCCACATCGCGCTCGCGGAAGGAGACGCGGCCGAGCTCCAACCGGCTGATCTTGGAGTCCGAGGCGCGGATCGCATACCCCGCCTGCTCCCGGGTGATGCCCTGGGCCTCCCTCAGCCGCCGCAGCTGCGCACCCAGCAGGATGCGCAGCACGGTGGGGCCGCCGCCGACCGCGGCGGAGATGTCCAGCAGGGTCGCTTCTGCCGCTCGGGCCATCGTGGCTCCCTGGAGGGCCGGCCTTCCCGGCGCGGCCCGGTGAGACTTCCTATAACGGGCGGATCAGTATCCCATGCGGTGCCCCTCTTGACCATGCGCTCCAGCCGACCCGTCCCCCGTAATCCCAGGTGACGAGGGGTCAACCACCCCGTCAACCCCCCGGACGGGCACCCCGGACCGCCGATTGAGCGATCGCTCAGGCGACGAGGTGATCGAACTCACCGTCCTTGGCGCCGCCGAGGAAGGCCTCGATCTCCGCGCGCGTGTAGATGAGCACCGGACCGTCGGGGTGCCGGGAGTTGCGCATGGCGATCTCCCCGTTCGGCAGCGCCCTGAGCTCGACGCAGTTACCGCTGGGGTTGCTGTGCCTGCTCTTGAACCAGAGCGGTTCTGCTGCGTGCGCGAACGCTCCCTGTGCGTGATCCCCCATGGATTGCTCCGTTCCAAGCATGATTTTTTCCGCTGCAAGGACCGATGCACGTGCAGAAGCCCTTGCACCTGCACGGCTCGGAAGGGAAAGATAGCGGACACCCACCCAGCGCATCACCGGACCGCGTCAGGACATTTCATGACCGTTAAGCGGGCTCCTCGCATGATCCACAGCCGCCGGCTCTTCTGCACCGAAGAGGGCAGATGGCCGGAGATGCTGCCGACCCTGCATGCGAGCAACTGGCCTACCCCGCCGGTCTCCGGCACCAGCCGGCTCGCCCGGCACCCGTTGAACAGCAACCTGGACTCGCCCAGGATCGCCCGGGACTTCGCCCGGAAGACCCTGGCCGAGTGGGAGCTGGAGCACCTCCTGTGCGAGGCCGGGGTGGTGATCTCCGAGCTGGTCACCAACGCCCTGCGCTACGGCCTGCCCGGCCGCCACCGCGCCGCCCGCGCCCCGATCCAGCTCATCCTCATGCGCCAGGAGCGCCGCATCCTGGTGATCGTCACCGACCCCGGCGGGGAGCCCCCGGTACTCGGCGAGCCGGACGAGTTCGCCGAGAGCGGGCGGGGCCTGCAGGTGGTCGCGGCGGTCTCCGAGGCCTGGAGCTGGGCGCCGCTGTCCACCGGCGGCAAGGCGGTCTGGGCCTCGTTCGCGCTCTGAGCCCCGCCCTTCCCGCCGCGGCGGCGCTCCCCCTACTATCTAGAAGGTTTCTTTACAGATAGCGGGGTGCGGTGCGAGCCGAGCGGCGATCGGGGACGGGCGGGCTGCCGGCCGCGTACTGGTACCTCTGGCTGGGCATGCTGATCAACCGCGTCGGCGGTTTCGGGGTGCTCTTCCTTTCGCTCTACCTCGTGCAGCGCCGGGGCGTGGACGCCGCCACGGCAGGTCTGGTCGTCGGGCTGAGCGGCGCGGGCGGGGCCGTCGGGGTGCTGGCGGGCGGGGTGCTCGCCGACCGGTGGGGTCGGCGCCGCACCCTCCTGGCCTGCCACCTGGCGGCGGCCGGGCTCATGCTCGCCCTCGCCTTCGCCACCCGGCTGCCGGTGATCGCCGCGGTGACGTTCCTGCTCGGCGCCTTCCAGAGCATGGCGGGACCGCCCCTGGTCGCCGCGATCACGGACGTCGTGCCGCCCGCGGACCGGCAGCGCGCGTTCAACCTCCAGTTCTGGGCGCACAACCTGGGTGTGGCCGCGGCGGGGCTGCTGGCCGGGCTGCTGGCGGAGATGAGCTTCACCCTCCTCTTCGTGGTCGAGGCCGCCGCCACCTTCGCCACCTTCCTCCTCCTGGCGGTGAAGGTCCGCGAGACGCTGCCGCCCGCGCCGCCCGCGCCCGAGGGCCCCTCCCGACGCGGCCCCGGACTGGGCGCCGTCTTCGCCGACCGGACCTATCTGGTCTTCGTCGGGCTGACGCTGCTCCTGGCGTACATGAGCACGCAGAGCTCCACGATCCTCCCGCTGGCGATGAGCGCCGACGGCCTGGGACCGGCGGCCTACGGGCTGGTGACGGCGTGCGCGGGGGCGCTGATCGTGGCCGGGCAGCTGCTCGTGCCCCGCCTCATCGGAGGGCGGCCCAAGGCGCGGGTGCTGGCGCTGGCCAACCTGCTGGTGGGCGGCGGGTTCGCGCTGGTGGCCCTCGCCGACGAGGTGCCCCTGCACCTGGCGGCCGCGCTGGTCTGGACGGCCGGGTCGATGCTCGCCGCGCCGCCCAACGCCGAGGTCATCGCCGAACTCGCGCCCCAGCGGCTGCGCGGGCGCTACCAGGGCGTGTTCTACCTCGTCTTCCCCGCCGCCTCTTTCGCGGCTCCCGCCCTGGGCGGAGTGTCCCTGGAGCGGCTCGGCGACCTGCACTGGGTATTGTGCGGGGCGGTCGGCGCGCTGGCGGCGCTGGGGCACCTGCTGGCGGGCCCGGCCAGGGAGCGGCGGATCGCCCGGCGCGCCCAGACCGAAAAGATGCATCTCGGAGTGTTAAGTCGATGACCGGGGTAGAAACCCAAAAAGGTCATCGTTTCACGGCTGTGAGGGGACATGACCCTTTCGTCTTCCTATAGTTTCGCGGCATGAGCGTCGGGGGACCGGTCCGCGCGGCGGAGGCCAGGGCCGTCAGAGGCTTGGCGGCCCGCCGCGACGCCGGAGACTTTCAGCGCACCCCGCTGCCCGATCCGGGAGGCGGCTTCCTTCTTCAGGCGGTATGCGATCCGTATGCGGTGGGAGCCACCGGCACGGGGCCGCTCATCCTCTCTTGGAACGGGACACTCTGGGAGAAGGAGACCCTGCCCGCCCTCGACCCCGCCCTGAGCGGCGCGATGCTCACCGGCGTGGCGGGGCGCGTCGCCGTCGGCGGGGCGTTCGACCGGCTCGCCGGAGCCGAGACGCCGCTGCTGCTGTGCCGGGACGACACCGGATGGACCGAGGAGAAGGCCCCCGGCACCGGGTTCCCCTACGTGCTGACCGGCGTGCACGGCGACTGGGCCGTGGGGCACGGCTTCCCCGGCACCGCCGTCCTGCACCGCGGGCTCACCGGCTGGGCCCCCGTCGCGGTCCCCGGGCGGCCCGTGCGGCTGCTGGCCGTCGCCTCGCACGGCTCGCGCCTCTGGGCGGGCGGGGAGCGCGACCGCGAAGGCCTGCTGCTCTCCTTCGACGGCAGGACCTGGAAGGAGCACCGGACGAAGACCGGACCCGTCACCGCGCTCGCGCTCCGGCACGGCCGCCCCTGGGCCGCGGCGGGCCGCACCCTCCTGGAGTGGACCGGACGCCGCTGGGCCCGCCACACCGCCCCCTTGAGCGTCAACGCGCTGGCCGTCTCCGCCACCGGACGGCTGTGCGCGGCCGGGGCGGGGCGGTGGGGCCTGTACGACGGGCGGCGCTGGAGGCTGCACGTCCTGCCGGGGACCTGGCTGGGCGCCGACCCCGCCTGGCTGGTGGGATCCGCCTGAGACGGTGATCCGGGACACCCGGGGTTTTCCCCACCTCGTTCCGGCGGGTAGGGCAGACGGAACTACGATCGGTTCCGATGACCCCTCCGGACAGGAGATCCATGACCCGCGCCGTCTACCTCGCCGCCACCGGGGCCGCCACCCGCAAGGCGTCCGTCACCCTCGGGCTGGCCGAACTGCTCTCCGGGAAGGTCCGCAGGCTCGGCGTGTACCGGCCGGTCGTGGAGTCCGGGCGCGTCGACTCCATCATCGAGACCGTCGTCAGCCGGTTCAACGCGCGCGGCGCCACCGGCGTCACCTACGAGGAGGTGCACCGCGACCCGACGCGGGCGACCGCCGACATCGTCGCCGGCTACCGCGCGCTGGCCGCCTCCTGCGACGTGGTCATCGTCGTCGGCACCGACTTCACCGACGTGGGCGCGCCCACGGAGTTCGAGTTCAACGCGGTGCTCGCCTCGCACCTGGGCGCGCCGGTGCTGCTGCTGGCCACCGGGCTCGGCCTGCGGCCCGACGAGGTCGCCGCCGGCGTCGCCCTGGCCGCCAAGGAGCTCGCCGCCGAGCACGCCGCGCTGCTGGGCGTCGTGGTCAGCCGGGTCGACCCCGCGCACCTGGCGGAGGTGCGCGAGGCGGTGGGCGTCGAGCCCACGTTCGTCGTCCCCGAGGAGCCGCGGCTGTCCGCCCCGACCGTCGGCGACCTCATGGCCGCCTGCGCCGGAAGCCTCTTCCGCGGCGACCCCGAGCAGCTCGGCCGCGAGGTGTCGGGGCTGGCCGTCGGCGCCATGTCCCTGCCCCACATCCTGGAGCGGCTCACCGAGGGCCAGACGGTCATCATCCCCTCCGACCGGGCGGCGGCGCTGCTGCCGGGCCTGCTGGCGGCGCACTCGGCCGCCACGTTCCCCGCGCTGTCGGGAATCGTCATGACCGGCGGGCTCGACCTGCCCGAACCGGTGCTGCGGCTGGTCGACGGCATGGCGCCCAAACTGCCGGTGATCGCCACCGACCTGGACACCTTCGAGTGCGCCACCCGGCTGGGCCGCGCCGAGGGCAGGCTCGGCACCGCCGGCGCCGGCAAGATCGACCTGGCGCTGCGGCTGTTCGCCGAGCACGTCGACGGCGAGCGGCTGCTGGAGCGGCTGCACGTCACCCGCTCCCCCGCCGTGACCCCGCTGATGTTCGAGTACGACCTGCTGGAGCGGGCGCGCGGCGACCGGCGCACCATCGTCCTGCCCGAGGGCGGCGACGAACGCATCCTGCGCGCCTCGGACACCCTGCTGCGGCGCGGCGTGGCCGACCTCGTCCTGCTCGGCGAGCAGGACGAGATCCGCGCGCGGGCCGCCCAGCTCGGCCTCGACCTCGACGCGGCGCGGATCATCAGCCCCTACGACCGGGAGCTGCGCGAGAGGTTCGCCGCCGAGTACGCGCGCGTCCGGTCGCACCGCGGCGTCTCGCTGGAGCTGGCCCGCGACACCGTCACCGACGTGTCGTACTTCGGCACGCTCATGGTGCAGCTGGGCCTGGCCGACGGCATGGTCTCCGGCGCGGCGCACACCACCGCGCACACCATCCGGCCCGCCTTCGAGATCATCCGCACCGCGCCGGACGCGCGGCTGGTCTCCAGCGTGTTCTTCATGTGCCTGGAGGACCGCGTCCTGGTCTACGGGGACTGCGCGATCAACCCCGACCCGACGGCCGAGCAGCTCGCCGACATCGCCGTCCAGTCGGCCACGACCGCCGCGGTGTTCGGCGTCGAGCCGCGGGTGGCGATGCTCTCCTACTCCACCGGCACGTCCGGCAGCGGCGCCGAGGTGGACAAGGTGCGCCGTGCCACCGGCGTCGTCCGCGAGCTGCGGCCCGACCTGCTCGTCGAGGGCCCCATCCAGTACGACGCCGCGGCCGACGAGACCGTCGCGCGGGCCAAGATGCCCGGCAGCGCCGTCGCGGGCCGCGCCACCGTGTTCGTCGTGCCCAACCTCGACACCGGCAACAACCTCTACAAGGCGGTGCAGCGCAGCGCGGGCGCCGTCGCCGTCGGCCCCGTGCTGCAGGGCCTGCGCAAGCCGGTCAACGACCTGTCGCGCGGCGCCACAGTGCAGGACATCGTCAACACCGTCGCCATCACCGCGATCCAGGCCCAGGGGGTGTGATGCGCTACGTCCTGGTCCTCAACTGCGGGTCGTCCTCCATCAAGTACCGGCTGGTCGAGGCCGGCTCGGGGGACGCCGCGGCGGGCGGCATCGTCGAGCGGGTCACCGACCACGGCGCGGGCATGCGGCAGGTCATCGACGAGCTCGAGGCGGCCGGGCCCGAGCTGCGCCAGGTGGTGGCCGTCGGGCACCGGGTGGTGCACGGCGGCGACGCCTACGCCGAGCCCGTGGTCATCGACGACGCGGTGGAGCGCACCATCGAGGAGCTGTCCCCGATGGCGCCGCTGCACAACCCGGTGAACCTCATCGGCATCCGCGCCGCCCGCGCGGCCTTCCCCGACGTGCCGCACGTGGCGGTCTTCGACACCGCCTTCCACCAGACGATGCCGCCCGAGGCCTACACCTACGCCATCCCCCGTGAGTGGACCGAGGGCGGGGTGCGGCGCTACGGCTTCCACGGCACCTCGCACGCCTACGTCTCCCGCCGCGCCGCGCAGTTCCTCGGCCGCCCCTACACCGAGCTCAACACCATCGTCCTGCACCTGGGCAACGGCGCCAGCGCCAGCGCCGTCGAGGGCGGGCGCTGCGTCGACACCTCCATGGGCCTCACTCCCCTGGAGGGCCTGGTCATGGGCACCCGCTCCGGCGACGTGGACCCGGCCCTGGCGGCCTTCCTCTCCCGCACCCGCGGCCTGTCCGTCGCCGACATCGACCACGCCCTCAACCACGAGAGCGGCCTGCGCGCCCTGGCCGGGCACAACGACCTCCGCGAGATCTGGCCCCTGGTCGACGCCGGAGACACCGCCGCCGCCCTGGCCATGCAGGTCTACACCCGCCGCATCCGCAAGTACATCGGCGCCTACCACGCCGTCCTGGGCCGCCTCGACGCCCTCGTCTTCACCGCCGGCGTCGGCGAGAACGACCCCCGCACCCGCGCCATGGCCCTCTCCGGCCTGGAACCCCTCGGCATCCGCCCCGACCCGTCCGCCAACACCGCCCCCTCCCACGAGGCCCGCGTCATCTCCACCCCCGACTCCCCCGTCACCGTCCTCGTCATCCCCACCGACGAGGAACGCGAGATCGCCACCCAGACCCTCGCCGTCACCGGCCTGACCTGACCCCGCCGCCCCCGGACCCGGCGCGGCACCGCCCGAACGCGGCGCCACCGGCCCGGACCGGTCTCGCCGTCCGCCTTCCCGGACGGACGGTGAGACCTGCGGGTTCTCCGGCACCGGCCCCGGCCCCGATGCCGGTGCCGGGGCCGGGGTGGTCAGGGGTGGTCAGGGGGTGGGCTTGGCGAACTCCTCGATCAGGACGGGGTACTGCTCGGCGCCGTGGCCGGCGGCGATGGAGCGGTCGGCCATCGCCTTGAGGAGCTTCGGGAGGTCGGCGTTGACGCCGGCGGCCTCGCTCTCCTCGATCAGGTGGGCCATCGCGCGGGCGTCGGTCTCCAGGGCCGAGACCTCGGCGGGGTAGGAACCGGCGTCGACCTGCTCGGCGTAGCCGGGGAGCCATCCGGCCACGACGGTGGCGATCTGCCGGGCGAAAGGGGCGTACGACGCGGCGTCGACGCCGGCGGTCCCGAGCAGGGCGGTGCCCTGGAGCCAGGCGTTCAGGACGCTCCACATCATGGCCAGACCCGCCACGTCGTACAGGGAGGCCAGGCCGGGGTCGGCGCCCAGGTGGGTGACGGTGCCGAGGGCGGCGAGCGTCGGCTCGTGCGCTGCGAACTCCGGCCCGGGGCCGCTGTGCAGGATCACCGCCTCGGCGGTGCCGATCGCCGACGGGACGGCCATGATGGCGCCGTCCAGGTAGCGGGCGCCGTTCCGTTCGGCCCAGCGGGCGGTCTCCCTGGCCTGGGCCGAGTCGCCCGAGGTCAGGTTGATCAGCGTGGTGCCGTCCAGGTCGGCCTCGTGTTCGCCCAGGAGTTCGCGCACGGCCTGGTAGTCGGTGAGGCAGACGATCGTCAGGGGGCTCGCCTTGAGCGCGGCGCCGATCGTCGGCGCCTGCTCGGCGCCCTCGGCCACCAGCCGGTCGGCCTTGGCGGTTGTGCGGTTCCACACGGTCGTGGGGTGCCCGGCCTTCAGGAACGCGGCGGCCAGCGCGCTCCCCATCAGTCCGAGTCCGATGATCGTCACGGGTGCAGCGGTTCTGTCGTTCATGGCAGCATCGTCAACGTTGATACCGGTATGAAGGTCAAGTGAGGGTGCGATGCGGATCGGGGAGCTGAGCCGGCGGACGGGCGTCAACGCCCATCAGCTGCGTTACTACGAGGCCCAGGGGCTGCTGGAGGCCGAACGCCGCGCGAACGGCTACCGCGAGTACGACGAGGGCGCCGTGCTGCGGGTCAAGCAGATCAGGCATCTGCTCGGCGCGGGCCTGTCCTCCGAGGACATCGCCTACCTGCTGCCCTGCGCGGTCGGGGAGGCGCCCGAGCTGGCCGGGTGCCCCGAGCTGCTGACCGCGATGCGCTCGCGGCTGCGGCGGCTGGACGACCAGATGGACCGGCTCGCCCGCTCCCGCGCGGCCCTCACCGCCTACATCGACGCCGCCGACCGCAACAGCGAGGCCTACCCGCCCTTCGACTGCGTCGGCCAGGAGCCCGCCCTCACCTGAGCGCCGAAACCCCGCCCTCACCTGGGCGGCCGGGCGCCGCATGCCTTCGGGAGGCCGGGCCGCGGCCGGGAGATCAGTCGGGGGTCTGGACGTTGACGCGGATGCCCGCCCCGGCGAGGGTGCGCAGGATCTCGGGGGCGGGCGGCTCGACGCCCAGGAACTCCACGCGGGTGAGCTGGCCGGCGTAGCGGACCAGGCAGGAGGCGAGCCGGAGGGTGGGGACGGTGCCGGCGAACGTCAGGGTGCTGAGGTAGGGCAGGCGGGACAGGGCGTCCAGGGTCTCCGGGGCCAGGCGGGGCAGCCGCAGGTAGAGCATGCGCAGGCCGGGCGGCAGCCAGCCCAGCCCGGTGCCGACGGCCTCGCCCGCGGTCAGGCGGACGACCTTGAGCTCGGGGTGCAGGCCCAGCGTCCGGAACGACTTGTCGTTCAGCCGCTCCCCGGCCAGCGAGACGACCCGCAGGTCCGCCTCGGGGAGGGCGAACTCGCCGTGGAGGCGGGGGGACTCCAGGGCGAGGTCGATCAGGTCGGCCAGGTCGCGCAGCGCCTCCACGCCCGTGTCGGTGAACTCGCCGTGGCACTTGAGCACCGCGAGCCAGGGCATCGCGCCCACCTCGCGCAGGATCTCGTCGGTCACCTCGGTGAGATCCAGTTCCTTGAAGAAGGGCTGACCTCGCAGGGACGGCGCCCAGCGCCCCGCGTAGGCGAGTTCCACGTCCCCCGGGAGATCAACGCTCCACGTCTCCCCCATGGGATCCAGCGTATCCAGCGGGGACGCGCGGAGCCCGCCTCCAGCGTTACGCGCGGGCATCCTTTTCCCCTTCACCGCATTACCCACACACTTCGGACATCAGCCGAGGAAAAGGACCTTCGTACCGACCGTCGAAGGCCACCGCCTTTACACAGTAATGTCACCGGGGTGACCGTGCTCGGGAGCTGCGGCGTTGACCTTGACGCCGGTCTCGATCAGCGGCCTGAGAACCTCCGAGGGCGGCTGCGCGGCACCGAGGAAACCCACCCGGGTGAGCCGGCCGCCGTACCGGACCAGCTGGGAGACGAGCCGGGGCGTCGGCGCGACGCCCGCGAACGTCAGCGCGTTCAAGTAAGGCAGCTGGGCGAGGGCTTCGAGGTGTTCGGGCACCAGCCGCGGCAACCGCAGGTAGAGCGTGCGCAGCCCCGATGGCAGCCACCACAGCCCGGTGCCGACCGCGCCCCCCGCCGACAAGCGGACCGAGGTGGTCTCCGGATGCAGCGCCAGCATCCGGAACGCCCCGTCCCCCAGCCGCTCACCGGCCAGCGAGACCTCCCGCAGCTTCGCGTCGGGCAACGCGAACCTGCCTTCCAGCCACGGGGACTCCAGCGCGAGCCCGGTCAGCGCCGTCAGCCCGCGCAGCGCCCGCGCCCCTTCGTCGGTGAACTCCCCCCGCGCCCCGAACTCCACGAGCCCGGACATGCCGCCCGCCTCGCGGAGCGCCGCATCGGTCGCCCCCACCAGTTCCAGTTCCCTGAGGAAGGGCCGCTCCCGCAGCGACGGCTCCCAGCGCCCCGCGTGCACGGCCCCTTCTCCCCCGGGAAGATCCACGATCCGCGCCTCCCCCATGGACCGAGAGTAACCGCGGAAGGTGCACAACCGCTGATCCCGACGTTACGCACAGACGTCCTTTCACTCCGCCCTCCGTTACCGCCCGGCAAAACCCCTCCGGACGACCGCCCCTCCGCCCTCCCGCCCCACCCCCACGCCATGGCACAGCGACTGGAAGAACTCGCACTTTCGCCAGAAAGCCCACGTTTCCTGATCAAAGGCGTAGTGTCCGAACTATGAACACCCAGGGGTTCACCGTCCCTTTCTGCTCGAAGGGGTGAAAGGTTGAAGCTGCGCCATACCGTTCGTGCGGTCGTCCTCGACGAGCACGACCGTGTTCTGCTGTGCCGCTTCATGGTCACCGAACCTGACGGCAAGGACGTGTGGGCGACGCCCGGCGGGGGCGTGGAGGCCGGGGAGACACCGCTCGCCGCGCTCCGCCGGGAGCTGCGGGAGGAGATCGGGCTGGTCCTTGACGCGGACCCGCCGCACGTCTGGCACCAGCGGGTCATCGCGCCCTGGCTCACGACCGGGTACGACGGTGCCCTCAACGACTACTTCCTCGTCCGCACCGGCTCGTTCCAGCCCCGCGGGGTGTTCTCCGCCGAGCAGCTCGCCGCCGAGGGCATCGGCGGCTTCCGCTGGTGGCCGCTGGCGGAGATCGCCGCCTACCGGGGGCCCGACCTGTTCGCCCCCCGCGACCTCGCCACCCCGCTGGCGGCGCTGATCACCGGCGGGATTCCGGCCGGGCCGGTGCCGCTCGGCCTATGAGCCGGGGTCGGTGAAGCGGATCTCGTGGGAGCCCTCGGGGGCGAGGAAGGCCAGGAGGGCCGCGCCCTCGGCGGCCAGGGCGGCGCGGTCGGCCGGCGGGAGCGGGGCGAAGGGGCGCACGGTCAGGACTGCGACCCCCCGGGTCTCGGCGAAGGTCCAGGTCGCGGCGGTGAAGCCGTCGAGGAGTACCAGGCGGGGGACCGGGCCGTGCGGGGGGAGGTTCTGCTGCCGGAGGCCGTCGGTGACCACGCGGGAGCGATCGTGGTGGGACAGCAGCAGGTTGTCGAAGTCGTACAGGTAGCGGGCGGGGGCGGGGGTCTCCGGGTCGGGGCGCGGCGCGTCGGGGAGGTCGAACAGCTCCGCGCCGTTCTCGTCGCGGAACACCGCCAGGCGGGGGCGGAGCCGGTCGAGGACCTCCGCCAGCCGGGTGAGGCCGCACCAGCGCTGCACGTCGCGGACGGTCGCGGGTCCGAACGCGGCGAGGTAGCGCAGGACCATGCCGTCGAGCGTCAGATCGGCGTGCGGCGGCGCGCCGGTCCAGGAGGCGAGCGGGGCGTGGGCGGTCCGGCCGCGGGCGCCCCACACGCCGCGCGGCGGGGTCTGCACGACCGGCAGCAGGTTGCGCACCGCGTAGGCGAGGCTCGCCGGGGCGCGGTCGGGCCACCGCTCGGCGAGCAGGCCGCCGAGCTCGGCCGGGGTCAGGGGCCGCTCGTCGAGCAGCCTCCGGCCCTCGGCCGCCACCTCCCCGGTGTCCAGCCCGCGCATCGCCCGGCCGTGCGTGTGGTTGGCGAACAGGTCGCGGTCCAGCACCGGCTGCACGAGCGGGCGCAGCGCGGCCGCGTCGGCCGCGCCGACCAGGTGGACCGTCGAGCGCATGAGGGCGATCCGCACCGCCTTCCGCTCGGTGAGCAGCGCCGAGACGTCCTCGGGCCGGAACCCGGAGAGCCGGGACCACAATCCCACGTACCAGGTGTGGGGGGTCTGCGCCTGCAGGCCCACGAGGTGCTCGACGGCCCGCAGCGGGGTGAGGCCGGCGCGGCGCAGGAGCAGCTGCCGGTCGAGGGTGGCGCGGTTGAGGGCGCGGCGGGTCAGGGTCTGCACGAGGGCGCTCCAGAAGGCTCGTTCACGTCGTCGACCCTGTCAGGCGATGAGGACGATTCCCTTCCTCATTGATCGGAGGATCCCCGGCCGACCGGTGGGGGGAGAACTTGGAGTTCGCCGTAAAAGGGAAAACCGACTTGAATGCCGGGATGAGTAGAAGAGTGCTGATCTTCGCGGCGGCGGGACTGGCCGCCGTCCTCGTCGTCGCCGCTGCTTTCTTTCTCCTGCGCGACGACGGGGGCGGGAAGGACCCCTCGGCGCGCGCGTGCGACGTGCTGACCGAGCAGACCGCGAAGTCCCTGCTGGGCGAGGTGTCGCGGGGCACCGACTCCGACGACGGGGCGATCACGCGGTGCCAGTACCTGTCGGAGTCCACGGGCGGGTCGGTCGACCTCACCGCGCAGCGCTACCGGGCCGCCGAGGGGCGGAGCGCCGTCGAGCTGGCCCAGGAGGGCATCCGCGGCCTGCACGAGGGGCGCAGCACCGCCTATCCCGGGCTCGGCGAGGAGGCCTACCTCCTGTCCGTCGAGGGGCCCGGCGGGCCCTCCGGGCAGCCCGGGGAGACGGCGACGACGCTGTCGGCGCGGGTGAAGGACCTGCGGGTCACGGTCTTCCTCAACGGGGCGCCCGACGCGGAGCGGGCGCGGACGGCGGCCGAGAAGCTGATCCGCGACTACCTGGAGCGGGCCGGCGGGAACTGATCCCTTACAGGCGGAGAGCGCGGTCCCGGCCAGGGCGCGAGTGAAAGAGGCCGGGACCGCGCTTCCCCCGATTCCCCGGCGGAGGCCGGAGGGGTCAGCGGATGACGGCGGTCTAGTGGGGGGACGCCTTCTCGGCGCCGATGCCCGTCAGGGAGCGGACCTCCATCTCGGTGTACTTGTCGGCGCGGTACTCCTTGCTGAGGATCGTGCCGAGGTAGCCGAAGAGGAAGCCGAGGGGGATCGACACGAGGCCGGGGTTCTCCAGGGGGAACCAGTGGAAGTCCACGCCGTCGGGGAAGAGCGCCGTGCTCTTGCCGTCGGGGCCCACCTTGCCGGAGACCACCGGGGAGAAGATCACCAGCAGGACCGCCGAGCCGAGGCCGCCGTAGATCGCCGAGACGGCGCCCGCGGTGTTGAACCTCTTCCAGAAGAGGCTGTAGAGGATCGCCGGGAGGTTGCCGGAGGCCGCGACGGCGAAGGCCAGCGCGACGAGGAAGGCGACGTTGAGCTTCTGCGCGAAGATGCCGAGGACGATCGAGATCGCGCCGATGACGAACGCGGAGATCTTCGCGACGCGCACCTCCTCCTTCTCCGTCGCCTTGCCCTTGCGGATGACGTGGGCGTACAGGTCGTGCGCGACCGAGGAGGAGGACGCCAGGGTCAGGCCCGCGACGACCGCGAGGATCGTGGCGAAGGCGACCGCGGCGATGAACGCCAGCAGGATCGTGCCGCCGACGCCGCCGAAGACGATGTCGCCGATCTTCTCGGCCAGCAGGGGCGCCGCGGTGTTGCCCGCCGCGTTGGACGCGGCGATCTCCTTGGAGCCGACCAGCGCGGCGGCGCCGAAGCCCAGCACCAGGGTGAGCAGGTAGAACACCCCGATGATCCCGATGCCCCACAGCACCGACTTGCGGGCGTCCCGGGCCGTCGGCACCGTGTAGAAGCGGATGAGGATGTGCGGCAGGCCCGCGGTGCCCAGCACCAGCGCCAGGCCGAGGCTGATGAGGTCGAGCTTGCCGGCCAGGCCCTGGGCCTCGGTGCCGTACTTCAGGCCGGGCTCCAGGAAGGCGTCGCCCTTGCCGCTCTGGGAGGCCGCCTCGCTCAGCAGGCTGGAGAGGTTGAAGCCGTACTTGCCGAGCACCAGCAGGGTGATCAGGGTCGCGCCGCCCATGAGCAGGACGGCCTTGACGATCTGCACCCAGGTGGTGCCCTTCATGCCGCCCACGACCACGTAGACGATCATGAGGATGCCGACGCCGACGATGGTCAGCGCCTTGGCCGCCTCACCGGTCAGCCCGAACAGCAGCGCCACCAGCGCGCCCGCGCCGACCATCTGGGCCAGCAGGTAGAAGACCGACACGATGATGGTGGACACGCCCGCGGCGGTGCGCACCGGCCGCGGGCTCATCCGGAAGGCCAGCACGTCGGCCATGGTGAACTTGCCGGAGTTGCGCATCAGCTCGGCGACCAGCAGCAGCGCCACCAGCCAGGCCACCAGGAAGCCGATCGAGTACAGGAAGCCGTCGTAGCCGCTGAGCGCGATGATCCCGGCGATGCCCAGGAACGAGGCCGCGGACATGTAGTCGCCGCCGATCGCCAGGCCGTTCTGGGCGGCGGAGAAGGAGCGCCCGCCGGCGTAGAAGTCGGTGGCGTCCTTGGTCTGCCGGGAGGCGCGGACCGTCAGGACCAGGGTCAGGCCGACGAAGACCAGGAACAGCGTGATCGCGAGTGCCTCGTGGCTCACCGGTCCGCCTCCTCTCGCAGGTTCTCGGCGAGCGGGTCGAGCCTCGACCCGGCGTAGCGGGAGTACCAGTAGGCGATCGCGAACGTCGAGACGAACTGCAGCAGCCCGAAGACCAGCGCGACGTTGATCGAGCCGAGCACCTGCTGCCCCATGAAACCGCGCGCCCACCCCGAGAGCACGACGTACAGCAGGTACCAGACGAGAAAGGCGACGGTGACGGGGAAGACGAAGGAGCGGAACCGGCGCCGCAGTTCGGCGAACTCAGGCCGCGCCCTGACCTCCTCATAGACGGTGATCTCCTCGGGAGCGCTACTCACCAAGGCCTCCTTACGGTGACGGGGGTCACGACGGATGGCGTGCGCCCACAACGTAAAGCCCCGACCACGCCCAGAGGAGACATGTATCGTCGAGGTGCGGCCGAGTTGCGTTCATCCCCGGCGACATGCGACGAACGGTCGATTCAACGCGTTGAGCGGCAGCGCGACCTCTCGACGGCCTCCCGGTGGCCTTGCGACGGCCCCTCAGACCCGCCGCGGCCGCCAGTCGCCCCGGTCCAGCCGCAGCCCCTCGGGCGTGTGCAGCCGCACCATCGTGCGCGCCACCCCCGCGGGGCGGGCGGTGCGCCGGGAGACGCCGACCATCACCAGGAAGGTCAGCGGCACCGTCCAGGCGCCCGGCTGGGCCAGCAGCGCCGCCGCCCAGCCCTCCCCCGGCCCGGCGGCGACCGTCCAGACCACCGCCGCGCCGGTCAGCCCGCCGCCGGTGAGCAGGCCCGCCAGCGCCCCGGCCGCGGTCAGCCCCCGCCACCAGATGCCCAGCACCAGCAGCGGGCAGAAGGTCGACGCCGACAGCGCGAAGGCCATCCCGACCATGGTCGCCACCGGCAGCGACGACGGCAGCGCCAACGCCAGCGCCAGCGGCACGCCCAGGGCCGGGACGGTCGCCGCGCGAAACGAGCGCACCCCGCCGCGCAGCAGGTCCTGGCCGATCACCCCGGCGACCGACACCGTCAGGCCCGAGGAGGTCGACAGGAACGCCGCGAAGGCCCCGGCCGTCAGCAGCGCCGTCAGCGCCTCGCCGAGGGCGCCGCCGAGCAGCCGCCGCGGCAGCTCCAGCACCACCCCGTCGGTGTCGGCGAGGTCGGCGGCGTACAGCTTGCCGAGCGCCCCGTAGACGGCCGGGAGCAGGTAGAACACCCCGAGCAGCACGAGCACGACGGCCGTGGTGCGCCGGGCGGCGCGCCCGTCGGGGTTGGTGTAGAACCGCACCAGGACGTGCGGCAGCCCCATGGTGCCCAGGAACGTGGCGAGGATCAGCGAGTACGTCGAGTACAGCTGCTGGTCGCCGGTCACCGGCAGCAGCCACGCCTCGTCGGCGATGCCGGGGGCGCCGTCGCGCCGCCAGGCCGCCAGCAGGAACACCAGCGGGACGGCCAGCGCGGTCAGCTTCAGCCAGTACTGGAACGCCTGGACGAGGGTGATGCTGCGCATCCCGCCGCCGAGCACCCCGATGATGACGACCGCGGCCACCAGCGGGCCGCCCGCCCAGGCCGGCGCGCCGGTCATCCCGGCCACGACGCGTCCGGCCGTCTGGAGCTGCGGCAGCAGGTAGAGCCAGCCGATGAGCACCACCAGCAGGCTCGCCGTCCGCCGCACGGCCATCGACTCCAGGCGCGCCTCGGCGAAGTCCGGCAGCGTGTAGGCGCCGGATCTGCGCAGCGGCGCCGAGACCAGGACGAGCAGCACCAGGTAGCCGCCGGTCCAGCCGACCGGCAGCCACAGCAGGTCGGCCCCGCCCGCCAGCACCAGCCCGGCGACGCCCAGGAACGAGGCGGCCGACAGGTACTCGCCGCCGATCGCCGAGGCGTTGGCCAGCGGCGAGACCGTCCGGGACGCCACGTAGAAGTCCGACGTCGTCCGCGACAGGCGCAGCCCGTAGGACCCGGCGAGCAGCGTCGCCACCGCGACCAGCGCCACGGCCGCCAGGTTCACCGGCGCTCCACCAGTTCCTCGAAGTCCTTCTCGTTGTGCTCGGCCTGGCGCACGTACCACCAGCCGAGCCCGGCGAACACCGGGTAGACCGCCACGGCCAGCAGCAGCCACGGCACCGGGAGGCCCAGCAGCCGCGCCTCGCGCAGCGGCGGGACCAGCAGCAACAGCAGCGGCAGCCCGCCGACGAGCAGGGCGAGGAGCGTGCACACGAACAGGGACAGCCGCAGCTGCGAGCGCACCAGCGCGCTCATGTACACCTCCCCCAGCCGGGTCTGCTCGTCGATCTCCCGCGTCCCCGGGCTGGGTCTGCGCCGCTCCGCCCCCGTCCGGGGACTGGTCACCCGCACCCGCCGCCCGCTCACCGCGTCCACTCGCCCAGCATGCAGGGCTCCGCCCCGGGACACGCCGTATCCGGCTCCGCGCGCCGGACGGCCGGGAGGGTCATGGGCGGTCCCGCCGGAGGAGGAGGTCGCGCAGCTCGCGGGTGTGGCGGCGGCTGACGGGCAGCTCCGCCCCGGCGACGACGACGGTGCAGCGGCCGCTGTCGAGGCGCAGCTCGGTGATGTGCCGGACGGCGACGAGGTGGCTGCGGTGGATGCGCACCAGGCCCGCCTGGCGCCAGCGGTCCTCCAGGGCGGCCAGGGGGATGCGCACCAGGTGGGCGCCGGAGGCGGTGTGCAGGCGGGCGTAGTCGCCCTGGGCCTCGATGTAGTGGACCTCGCCCGGCTGGACGAAGCGGGTGACGCCGGACAGCTCGACGGCCAGCGGCTCGGGGTCGGGCGGCGGGGCGGTGTCGTCGGTGATGCGCCGGACGGTCTCGGCGAGGCGTTCGGGGCGCACCGGCTTGAGGAGGTAGTCGGCGGCCTGGACCTCGAAGGCGTGGACGGCGTGCTCCTCGTGCGCGGTCACGTAGACCAGGCGGGGCGGGGCGGCGAACTGGGCGAGGAGCCGGCCGAGCACGATGCCGTCGAGGCCGGGCATGCGCACGTCGAGGAAGACCGCGGCGAACGGGCGGTCGGCGGCCAGGGCGCGGTCCAGGGCGCGCAGGGCCGCCGCGCCGTCGCGGACGCCGCTGACCTCGCTGATCCGGGGATCGGAGCGCAGCAGGTACACCAGGTCGTCCAGGGCGGGGGCCTCGTCGTCGACTGCCAGCACGCGCATCCCCAAAGCGTGATGACCCTCACAAGTGTTGTCAACCGGCCGAAACCCCCGGATGATATTTCGGCACCCGGAGCCCGATCCGCGTCCCCGCGCCGACCGCGGTCTCCACCACCAGCCCGTAGTCGTCCCCGTAGACCTGGCGCAGCCGGGAGTCCACGTTGGCCAGGCCGATCCCCACCTCGCCCGACCGCTCCCCCGCCAGGACCCGGCGCATCTCCTCCGGATCCATGCCGACGCCGTCGTCCTCGACGCTGATCCGGCACTCCGACCCGGCGTCCTCGGCCAGCAGGATGATCCGCCCCGGGCCCGGCCGCCCCTCCAGGCCGTGCCGGACGGCGTTCTCCACCAGCGGCTGCAGGCACAGGAACGGGACGGCCACCGGCAGCACCTCCGGCGCGATCCGCAGCGTCACCCGCAGCCTGTCCTCGCCGAAGCGGGCGCGCGCCAGCAGGAGGAAGCGGTCGATGTTGTGCAGCTCCTCGGCCAGGGTCGTGAAGTCGCCGTGCCGCCGGAAGGAGTAGCGGGTGAAGTCGGCGAACTCCAGCAGCAGCTCCCGCGCCCGCTCCGGGTCCGTCCGGACGAACGAGGCGATCGTGGTGAGCGCGTTGTAGACGAAGTGCGGCGAGATCTGCGCCCGCAGCGCCCGCACCTCCGCCTCGGCCAGCAGCGTGCGGGAGCGGTCGAGCTCGGCCAGCTCCAGCTGGGTGCCGATCCAGCGGGCCACCTCCTCGGTCGCGCGCACCAGCCCGGCCGAGGCCTGCTCCCCGTAGGCGACCAGCGATCCCACCACCCCGCCCTCGGTGGTCAGCGGCACCACCACCGCGGCGCGGCCGTCCGGGAGCTCCACCACCCGCGAGCGGCCCGAGGCCAGGGACTCGGCGGCGAGGTCCAGCGCCGCCGCCGGTCCGGTGAGCACCTCGTCCAGGTCGGTGATCGCCAGCCCGTCCGCGCCCAGCAGCTCGCGCAGGTGCCGCCCGGCCTTCTCCGCGCCCTGGCGGGTCAGCCCGCCTCTCAGGGCGGGCGCGGCCAGGGACGCCTTGTGCAGGGTCTCGAACGCGGCGCGCTCGGCCGGGCCGCCGAGGTCGCGCCGCCGCAGCCGCACCAGCAGGAGCACCGCTCCCGCCACCAGGAGCACCGCCGGCAGGGCGGGCAAGAGGAAGTCCACCCGGCAAAAGTTAGCCCCGGACGGGCATCTCCGGACGGGGGATAGCCTGAGATCATGGCCTCCGAGTCCTCCGTTCCCCCCTGCTGCGCCGCCTCCCGTCCGGCTTCCGCGCCCCGGCCCGTCACGTTGGGCGCGCCTCCCCCGGCGCGGAACGACCGGCCGTTGAAGGGCATGATCCGCCTGGAGGGCGGCGTCTTCCGCATGGGCAACGAGGACGAGCACGCCAACCCGCTGGACGGCGAGGGCCCCGTCCGCGAGGTGGAGGTGGCGCCCTTCCGGATCGACCCCACCACCGTGACCAACGCCCAGTTCGCCCGCTTCGCCAAGGAGACGGGCTACGTCACCGAGGCCGAGCGCTTCGGCTGGTCCTACGTCTTCCACCTGCGGCTGCCCCCGGAGATCGCCGACAGCACCCCCGCCCCCGACGGCACCCCCTGGTGGCGCGCGATCGAAGGCGCCTACTGGCGCGCTCCCGAGGGCCCCGGCTCCGACGTCCAGCGCCGCCAGAAGCACCCCGTCGTCCACGTCTCCTGGCGCGACGCCGAGGCCTACGCCTCCTGGGCCGGCAAGCGCCTGCCCACCGAGACCGAATGGGAGTTCGCCGCCCGAGGCGGCCTCGACCAGGCCGTCTACCCCTGGGGCGACGAGCTCTTCCCGCGCGGCCAGCAGCGCTGCAACATCTGGCAGGGCCAGGGCGTCTTCCCCGACCACCACACCGGCGACCCCGGCCCCGTCCCCGCCGACTCCTACCGCCCCAACGCCTACGGCCTCTACAACACCGTCGGCAACGTCTGGGAGTGGTGCGCCGACTGGTTCGACGACGCCCGCGACCGCCGCTCCATGCGCGGCGGCTCCTACCTCTGCGACGACTCCTACTGCAACCGCTACCGCGTCGCCGCCCGCACCGCCAACACCCCCGAGTCCAGCACCGGCAACACCGGCTTCCGCTGCGCCGCCGACGCCTGACCCCCGCGTTCCGTCCGGGCGCCATCCACCGATCGGCTGATGCACGGGTCAGTCGATTCCACCTCTGATCATGACCGGCGGGTCGATGTCCGGAGCCTGCCGGAAAAACATGATTGAGGCATGGCAGTCATCGAGGTCGCGGACCTCAGCAAGCGATACGGGGACCGGACGGTCCTGGACGGCGTCTCGTTCACCGTCGAGGAGGGCGAGATCTTCGGCGTCCTCGGCCCCAACGGGGCCGGGAAGACCACCACGGTCGAGTGCATGGAGGGGCTGCGCAGGCCCGACGGGGGCTCGATCCGGGTGCTCGGCCTCGACCCCGCCAAAGACGGGCGCGTGCTGCACGAGCGCATCGGGGTGCAGCTCCAGCACACGCAGCTTCCGGAGAACATCAAGGTCTGGGAGGCGCTCGACCTGTACGCCTCCTTCTACGCCGCGCCGAAGGACTGGCGGGGGCTGCTGGACGAGTGGGGCCTGGCGGACCTGCGCAACGCCCGTTTCGGCAAGCTCTCAGGCGGCCAGAAGCAGCGGCTGTTCATCGCCCTGGCGCTGGTGGGCGACCCGGAGGTGGCGTTCCTCGACGAGCTCACCACCGGGCTCGACCCGCAGGCACGCCGCGCCACCTGGGAACTGGTCAAGCGGGTGCGGGCGTCCGGCGTCACCGTGGTCCTCGTCAGCCACTTCATGGACGAGGTGGAGGAGCTGTGCGACCGCGTGGCCGTGCTCGACCGGGGCGGCGTCGTCGCGCTCGACACCCCCGCCGGGCTGATCGACGGGGTCGACGCCGAGCACCAGATGCGGTTCACGCTGATGGACGGCGACACCCGCGACCCCGCCTCCCTGCTCGGCGGCGTGCCCGGAGTTTCGGGCGTCGTCCGCGACGGCAGGCGGGTGACCGTCACCGGGCGGGGCGACTTCGCCACCGCCGTCACCTCGGCCCTGGCCCGCGAGCTCGTCCCCGTCGCCGACCTGCGCATCGACAAGCGCACGCTCGACGACGCGTTCGTCGCCCTGACCGGCCGTTCCCTCCAACTCTGAGGACACCCCCGTGACCGCACTCGCCAAGCTCACCACCATCGAGTTCAAGCTGCTCCTACGCGAGCCCGGCTCGATGTTCACCTTCCTCATCCCGCTCTTCATCCTGATCGTCTTCGGCGGTTCGATCGAGCCGGGCGACACGCTGCTCCTGCCCATGACGCTGGCGATCGCGGTGGGGCTGGTGGGCCTGTACCTCCTGCCCACCACGCTGGCCGCCTACCGGGAGCGCGGCATCCTGCGGCGGCTCTCCCTCACCCCGGTGCGGCCGGGGAGCCTGCTGGCCGTGCAGCTCATCCTGCAGCTCGTCCTCGCGCTGGCGGCCTCCGGCCTGCTGCTCGCCGTCGCGGGCACCGTCCTGGACGCGCACCTGCCGACCGGGGTGCCGGCGTTCGCGGCGGCCTTCCTCCTGGGCACGGCCGCGATGTTCTCCGTCGGCCTGCTCATCGCGGCCCTGGCGCCGAACGGGCGCGCGGCCAACGGGATCGGCGTGCTGCTGTACTTCCCGATGGCCTTTCTCGCCGGTCTCATCCAGCCCGTGGGGCAGATGCCCGATATCGTGGCCGAGATCGGGAAGTACACCCCGCTGGGGGCTTTCCGGCAGGCCCTGCAGGACGTCTGGGCGGGAGCGTCTCCGGCGCCCCTCCTCCTGGCCGTCATGGCGGCCTACGCGGTGGTCGTCAGCCTCGCCGCGGCCAAGCTCTTCCGTTGGGAGTAGGACGATGACGGCGACGGGCGCGCGCCTGGACCGGTGGGAGCACCTCCTGGCGCGCCTCATGGCCGCCGTCCCGTTCCTCCTGCTGGTGATCTCCCTGGTGCTCGCCCTGCTCACCGACGAGCGGCCGTGGGCGTACCACCTCGGCACCGCCGGCCTCACCGCGCTCGCCGCGGCCTGGACCGCGGTGACCGCCCCCCGCAGCGCGGCGGTCCACGTCACCGGACTGGTGATCATGATTGCCGCGCTCTGCACCCGCTCCATCTGGTTCGCGGGCTTCTTCGCCTTCGCCGGCTACCTCTCCTCCTGGCAGACGCTGAACGGGAAGTGGCGGTACGCCGGGATCACCGCGACGGCGGCGATCAGCATCACCGCCTACACCGGCGGACTCCCCGAACCCACCCCGTCCGCGATCCTCACCCACCTGTTCTTCACCGCCGCGATCGTGGCCGTCGTCAGCCTGTTCAGCTTCTCCGGGGACGTCACCGCCGAACGCAGCGCCGAACGCAAGCGGATGGTCGCGCGGCTGGAGGAGGCGATGCGGGAGAACGCCGGGCTGCAGGCCCAGCTCCTCGTCCAGGCCCGGGAGGCGGGCGTGCTCGACGAGCGCCAGCGCATGGCCGCGGAGATCCACGACACCCTCGCCCAGGGCCTGACCGGCATCATCACCCAGCTCCAGGCGGCCGCCCGCGCCGAGGCGGACCCGGCGGTCCGGCGGCGGCACCTCGACACCGCGACCCGGCTGGCCCGCGAGAGCCTCGCCGAGGCCCGCAGGTCCGTCCACGCCGTCGGCCCCGGCGAGCTCGAGTCCGCCTCGCTGCCCGACGCGCTCGCCGGACTCGCCGCCGGCTGGTCGGAGCGCAACTCCGTACGCGCCGAGTTCACCGCGACGGGCCCGGAGCGCCCCCTGCACCCGGAGATCGAGGCGACCCTCCTGCGCATCGCCCAGGAGGCCCTCGCCAACATCGCCAAGCACGCCGAAGCGTCCCGCGTCGGCCTCACCTTGTCCTACATCGACGACGTGGTGAGCCTGGACGTGCGC
Source organism: Actinocorallia libanotica (assembly GCF_039525175.1). NCBI lineage: Bacteria > Bacillati > Actinomycetota > Actinomycetes > Streptosporangiales > Thermomonosporaceae > Actinocorallia > Actinocorallia libanotica. Next base: position 71,530 of record NZ_BAAAHH010000024.1, on the reverse strand, counting down.
GACGACGGCGCGGGCTTCGACCCGGCGCGCTCCCCCGACGGCGGCGGCTTCGGCCTGACGTCGATGCGCAGCCGGGTGGCCCGCCTCGCCGGCACGTTCGAGCTCGAGTCCGAGCCCGGGTCCGGCACCGCGGTCTCCGCCATCGTCCCCGCCGTCCCCGCCGTCCCCGCCCGCTCCGAGGAACCCCCCAGTGCCTGACGCCCCCATCCGGCTGCTGATCGCCGACGACCACCCCATCTTCCGCGACGGCCTCCGCGGCATGTTCGCCGACGACCCGGCCTTCGAGGTCCTCGCCGAGGCCGAGAACGGCGCCCGCGCCGTGGAGCTCGCCCGCGCCCTTCAGCCCGACGTGATCCTCATGGACCTGCGCATGCCCGTCATGAACGGCGTCGCGGCCATCAAGGAGCTCACCCGCCTCGGCGTCCCGTCCCGCGTCCTGGTCCTCACCACCTACGACACCGACCGCGACGTCCTGCCCGCCATCGAGGCCGGAGCCACCGGCTACCTCCTCAAAGACGCCCAGCGCGACGAACTCGTCCGCGCCATCACCACCGCCGCCCGCGGCGAGACCGCCCTCTCCCCCTCCGTCGCCACCCGGCTCCTCGGCCGCGTCCGCACCCCCGACACGCCCTTGAGCGCCCGCGAACTGGAGATCCTCCACCTCATCTCCCAGGGCAACAACAACCGCGAAACCGCCGCCCGCCTGTTCATCAGCGAGGCGACCGTGAAGACCCACATCCTGCACCTCTACGCCAAGCTCGGCGTCAACGACCGCGCCGCGGCCGTCGCCACCGCCTTCCAGCGCGGCCTCCTCCCCCTGGAGTGAGCGGCGGGGTCAGTTGACGGGGGCCTGGGTGGGGGCGGTGGGGGTGAAGGTCGTGAGGTGGTAGTCGTCGAAGTAGGCGACGGTGGCGGGCCAGGAGCCGCTGTCGCGCTGGACGACGAAGCCCACGCGGCCGCCGGTGTAGGGGGTGGTGGCGTCGGTGTGGTCGAAGGCGAGCTCGCCGTCGACCCACAGGGCCAGGCGGGTGCCGGAGTCCTCTACGGAGCACACGGCCTGGATGCGGTGTTCGCCGGAGTTCAGGGGCGGGACGGTGCCCCGGGCGAGGAAGGCGCGGGTGCCGGTGGTGGTCTTGCCCAGGCGGGCGTGGCCCTGGCGGTCGACCATCAGCTCGTAGTTGCTGTTCTTGTCACCCTCGGCGTTGTCGCCGAAGCACAGGAAGCCGGCGCTGGCGGCCTGGTTGCCCTCGGTGATCTGCATCTTGGCGGACAGGAGGAGGTCCTGGCCGGGGTCGTTGAGGGTGTTGCGCCAGACCCAGTACGCGGTGGAGGTGTCGGGGGTCTGCTGGCGCCATCTGCCGTTGTCGTAGGTGGCGGCGGCGAGGTCGGTGGGGAAGCCCGAGGCGCGGTCGCTGAAGTCGTCGGGGCCGATGATGGTGTGCAGCGCGGCGGGCGGGAGCACCTTCGGCGGGTCCTCGGGGTCCTCCTCGCCGCCCAGGACGTACAGGGGGCTGCCGGGAATCACCAGGAGGGCGATGAGCAGGGCGCCCACCATGCCCAGGGCGACGAACACGCCGTACAGGACCGCCTTGCCGCCGTTTCCCGGCCGGGTCGCGCCGCCGGGAGCGATCGGCGGTGACTGCCAGGAATGGGGGGCGCTGTTCCAGGGGGCCTGCGGCGGCACCTGGGGTTGCGGGGGCGCGTGCTGCGGTGCCCCGTGGTGCGGAGGCGGGGGCTGCTGGAAGGGCTGGGCGGGCTGCGGCTGCATCCAGGGCAGCGGGGTCTGCTGCGGCGGGGGCGCCTGGTTCTGGCCGTGCTGCGACGGGGCGGGCTGCTGCAGCGGTTGCGGCTGCACGGTCGGCTCCGACTGCGAAGGGTGCGCGGCGGGCTGGGAGGAGGCGGCGGGGGCGTGCTGCCGCCAGACGGTCTCGACCCGCTGGACGGCCTGCTCGGGCGCGACGGCGGGCTGGCCCATGAGGTAGGCCAGCAGCTGCGGGACGGTGGGGCGCAGCTGGGGGTTCTTGTTGAGGGACTGCTCGACGATGGTGCGCAGGCGGCCCTCCAGGCCGTCCAGGACGGGATCGCCGTGGCTGATCCGGTAGATGACCTCCGGGAGGGTGTGCGCCTCGAAGGGGGAGCGGCCGTTGGCGGCGAAGGCCACCACGCAGCCCCAGGAGAACACGTCGACGGCCGGGGTGAGCGGCTCCTGGCGCAGCAGTTCGGGGGCGAGGAACGCCGGGGTGCCGATCATCGCGCCGGTCCGGGTGATCTGGCCCTCGCCGTCCACGGTGCGGGCGATGCCGAAGTCGATGACGCGGGGGCCGAGCGGCGACAGCAGCACGTTGGACGGCTTGAGGTCGCGGTGCACCAGGCCGGCGGCGTGGATGGCCGACAGCGCGGTCGCCATGCCGACGGCCAGGCCCTCCAGGTCGGCGTCGCGCAGCGGGCCGCCGTCGCGGACCGCCTGCTCCAGGGTGGGGCCCTGCACGTACTGGGTGACGACGTACAGCGGGGGGTTCTCCAGCTCGGCGTCGAGCACCGCGGCGGTGCAGAAGCGCTGCACCCGGCGGGCGGCGTCGACCTCCCGCCGGAACCGCTCGCGGAAGCGGGTGTCGTCGGCGAGGTCCGGGCTGATCACCTTGACCGCCACCCGGCCGCCGCCGGGTGCCTCGCCGAGGTAGACGATGCCCATACCGCCCCGGCCCAGCCGCCCGAGGAGCCGGTAGCCGCCCAGCCGCTCGGGGTCGCCGCTCTCCAGGGGGTCGGTGGAGGGTTCGCTCATGGAGCCAACCGTACGCTACCCGCCATGCCCCATGTGGGAGTGATCAACGCACCTACCGGATCTATCCGAATGATGGGTATCTCACGCTCAGCGGCGGGTGAGCCGGTCCCAGTCCACCAGCCAGTCCCTGCCCTCGTCGTCGATGAAGGACCCGGGCGGCGCCTGCAGCCCGTGCGCCTGCAGCCACCGGCCGGGACGCTGCTGGAACGGCCGCGGCCGGCCGCTGCTGGGCATGATCTGCGGCGGGATCGGCGCGGGTTTGGCGGTCGCGTGCCAGCCGGCGTCCTCCAGGCCGAGCGCGGCGGCGTCCTTCTCCTCGGCCATGCCGATCGGGCCCTCCCGGCGGGCGTTGAAGAACTGGGTGACCGCCGGGTCCCGGCTGGTGAGCATCATCTCCCGCGGCCCGAACGCCACCAGCCCGCGCCGGAACAGCAGCCCGAGGTTGTCGGGCAGCACCCGGGCGGTGCCGATGTCGTGGGTGACGATGAGGATCGTCGCGCCGGTCTCGGCGTTGATGTCGGCGAAGAGCTGGTTGAGGTAGGAGGTGCGCACCGGGTCCAGCCCGGAGTCCGGCTCGTCGACCAGGAGGATCTCCGGGTCGAGCACCAGCGCGCGGGCCAGCCCCGCGCGTTTGCGCATGCCGCCGGAGATCTCGCCGGGCAGCTTGTTCTCCGCGCCGAGCAGCCCCACCAGCTCCATCTTGGACATGGTGATCTCGCGGACGCGGTGCTCCTTGAGCTTGGTGTGCTCGCGCAGCGGGAAGGCCACGTTGTCGTACACGCTCATCGAACCGAACAGCGCGCCGTCCTGGAACAGCACGCCGAACCTCCGCCGCAGGTCGTGGAGGCGGCGTTCGTGCAGTTCGGGGACGTCCACGCCGTCCACCCACACATGGCCCCGGTCGGGCCGCAGCAGCCCGATGAGGTTCTTGAGGAAGACGGACTTGCCCGTTCCCGACGGCCCGAGCAGCGCAGAGATCTGCCCCGCCGGGATCGTGAACGTCACGTCCTCCCAGATGATCTGGCGCCCGAAGGACTTCTTCAGCCCCTCCACCCTGATCTCGACTCCCATGACCGGAAGGTACGCCGGGAACCGCGGCCTGAGAGGGCCCAATCACGGGCCCTTGCCGGATCAGGCCGCGGGGATGCCCAGGGCGCCGTGGATCTCCGCCAGCAGCTCCTCCTGGCGGTCGTTGAGGTAGAAGTGGTCGCCGGGGAAGGCCTTCAGCTCGAACGCGCCGTCGGTGAGCTCGCCCCAGCGCGCCACCTTCTCGACGGTGCCGTGCGGGTCGGCGTCCCCGGCCAGCCCGGTGACGGGGCAGGTCAGCCGCGGACCCGGCCGGTGCGCGTACTTCTGGATGAGGCGGTAGTCGGCCCGCACGTACGGCAGGACGAGGGCGCGCAGCTCGGGGTCCGACAGCGCCGCGCCGTCGGTGCCGCCCAGCTCCACCAGGTGGGCGACGAGCGCGTCGTCGTCCTTGTCGGCCGGGTTGCCGCTCTCGTCGCGCAGGTGGACGGCGGGCGCGCCGGACAGGAACAGGTGCGCCGGCGGCACGCCGCGGGCCTGCAGCGCCAGCGCGGTCTCGTAGGCGAGGATCGTGCCCATGCTGTGGCCGAAGAGGGCGAGCGGCCGGTCGGTGAGCGGGGCGAGCGCGGCGGCGATCAGCCGCGCCGCCTGCCGCGCGTCGCTCATCATCGGCTCGCGGATCCGGTCGGCGCGGCCGGGGTACTGGACGGCGTGCACCTCCAGCGCCGGGCTCGCGGCCTTGCCCCACGTCCGGTAGGCGACGGCCGAGCCGCCCGCGTGCGGGAAGCAGACCAGGCGGGTGGTCGCCCAGGGCCGCGGGTCGGGGCAGCGGAGCCAGCTCACGGTGTTCCTCGTTCCTCTCTAGGTCTGTGCGGCGACCGGTTCCCCGGCGGGCCCCTCCACCGGCTCCAGCCGGGGGTCGCGGGGGTCGCCGGGCAGCGGCCAGGGCGCCAGCCGGGGGTCGGGGACGTGCTTGGTCCCGCTCTCCTCGGCCGCGACGGCGAACCCGCGCCGCAGGTAGTTGGCCTTCGCGTTGGGGTGATCGAGCGTACTGGTGCGCAGCCAGACGCGTTCGGTCGGCCCCAGCCCCCTGCCCCACAGCCTGCCGCGCTGCCAGGCGCGGCGCACGCACTGCTCCACCAGGTAGCCCCCGAAGCCGCGGCCGACGAACGCCGGCACCAGCCCGACGAGGTGGATCTCGGTGTCGCCGCCGGGCTGGGCCTCCAGCTCGAAGTAGCCGGCGACCGTGCCCTCGGCCAGCGCGATCCAGGTGCCCAGCTCGGGCCGGTCCACCCACTTGGCCCAGTCCTCGTACGACCAGGAGAACCGGTCGGTCCAGCAGACCCGGGCGCCGACGGCCGCGTACATGGCGCGGTTGAAGTCCGCGGAGGGCACCCCGGCGAGGCTGAAGGCGAGCTCGCCGGCGGGCAGGGGGGCGGGCCGGAGCGCGCCGGGGTCGCGCATCTCCATGGTCCACTCGGTGACGGGAAGGGCGGTCTCCGGGGGCGCCAAGGTCAGGAGCCCATGGCCTCGACGAGGCTCTTGGGCCGCATGTCCGTCCAGTGCTCGTTGATGTACTCCAGGCAGGCCTGGCGGGTGTCGGTGGTCTTGGCGACGGTCCAGCCCGCGGGCACCTCGGCGAACGTCGGCCACAGCGAGTACTGGCCCTCGTCGTTGATCAGCACGACATAGGTGGCTTCGTCGTTCTCGAAGGGGTTGGTTGCCATCAGGGGGTTCCTTCCATACCGGGATGAATGGGTGGTTCAGTCTGCCAAACGTTCCGCGATGACCCGGGCGATCCGCTCGACCGCCGCGGGCTCCATCAGGAAGTGGTGTTCGACGTCCAGGTCGTGCCGCTCGACGCCGCGCACGTAGGGGTCCCAGACGGAGGGGTCCGGCGAGTCGTCCCGCAGCCCCCGCGTCGCCCGGAAGAACACCAGGTCCACCGGGGCCGGGCCGCTGGGAACGTAGCCGTCCACGATCCGCAGCCCGTTCTCGTAGCTGCCGTAGACCGAGAGCAGCTGCTCCTCCTCCAGGGTCGCGAAGGCGTCGCCGCGCGCCCTGAGCTCGGCCATGATCGCCGGAACGTCCGGATTCTGCGGGTCGCCCGCGATGCTCTCGTCGATGCCGATCGACTGGAGCAGCTCGGGGACGACCTCGCGCTCGTCGGCGGCGAGGTCCTGGGAGTGGAAGGAGTCGAGCAGGCACAGCAGGCCCACCTCCTCCCCCAGCTCGTCCAGGACGCGGGCGGCCTCGAAGGCGACCAGCCCGCCGAGCGACCAGCCCAGCAGGTGGTAGGGCCCGGCCGGCCGCACCCGGCGCAGCTCGGCGACGTAGTCCTCGGCCATCGCCCGGATCGACTCCGCCCGGTACCCGGCCTCGGACAGCGCCCGCGACTGCAGCCCGTAGAGCGGCCGGCCCGGCAGGTGCGGCAGCAGCGCGAAGTACGGCCAGGACAGGCCCGACGCCGGGTGCACGCAGAACAGCGGCGCGCCCTCGCCCTTCGTCCGGATCGGCAGCAGCACGTCCATGCCGAGCGCGGGCTCGTCCTCCCCCGACAGCAGCCCTTCGACGGTCTGCCGGGTGAAGACCATGCGGGGGGTGAGCTCGATCCCCTCCTGCCGGGCGCGCGCGGCCAGGCGCAGCGCGGCGATGCTGTCGCCGCCGAGGTCGAAGAAGCTCACGTCCGCGAAGACCCGCGGCAGGCCCAGCACCTCGGCGAAGACGCCGCACAGGACCTCCTCCTCGGGGGTGCGCGGCGGGCGCCCGCTGATCACCAGGTCGGGGGCGGGCAGCGCGGCGCGGTCGAGCTTGCCGCTGCCGTTGAGGGGGAAGGACTCCAGCACCACGGCGGCCGCCGGGACCATGTAGGAGGGCAGGCTCTCGCCGAGGAAGCGGCGCAGGTCCTCCGGTTCCAGCGTGCAGCCCTCGTGCGGCACCGCGTAGGCCACCAGCCGCTTCTCGCCCGGCCGGTCGCGGCGGGCCAGCACCGCCGCCTGCGCGACGTAGGGGTGCGCGCCCAGGGCCGCCTCGATCTCGCCCAGCTCGATCCGGAAGCCGCGGACCTTCACCTGCTGGTCGGCCCGGTCCAGGTACTCCAGCAGGCCGCCCCGGCGGCGCACCAGGTCGCCGGTGCGGTACATGCGCTCGCCCGGCTCGCCGAACGGGCAGGCCACGAACCGCTCGGCGGTCAGGCCCGGCCGGTTCAGGTAGCCGCGGGCCAGGCCCGCGCCCGCGACGTACAGCTCGCCGGGCGTGCCGTCGGGCACCGGGCGCAGCGCCTCGTCCAGCACGTACAGGCGGGTGTCGTCCAGCGGCCCGCCCAGCGGCGGCGCGCCGAGCCCGGCCAGGACGTGGCGCATCGGCTGCAGGGCGGCGTAGGTCGTCGTCTCGGTCGGCCCGTAGGCGTTGCAGAGTTCGAGGCCGGGGCAGGCGTCCAGGACGGCGCGCATGGCGCGGGCGCTGCCCGCCTCGCCGCCGGTGTGCAGGCGGGCGAACCCGGCGAAGGCGTCCGGCCGCTCGGCCGCCATGAGGTTGAACAGGCTCGTGGTGACGAACGCGGCGGTGAGGCGCTCCTCCCCGGCCAGCCGGGCGAACCCGTCGGTGTCCAGGTCGCCGGGCGGGGCGATGACGGCGGTGCCGCCGTTCAGCAGCGGCGTCCACATCTCGTAGGTGGAGGCGTCGAAGGCGTGCGCGGAGAACACCAGCACCCGCTCGCCGCCGGTCCGCACCTCGGTGTCGGTGGCGAAGTCGACGACCTCGCGGTGGGCGACGCCGACGCTCTTGGGCAGGCCGGTCGAGCCGGAGGTGAAGATGGCGTAGGCCAGGGCGCCGGGCGCGACCGGGACGGGCGGGGCGACCGCGCCGTCCACCGGAAGGTCGACCCGGACGGTGCGGGCGTCGTGCGCGAAGCCGGGGTCAGCGAAGGCCTCGTCGAGCAGCAGCACGGGCGCGCCAGACTCGCGCAGCGCCCACGCCCGGCGCTCGTCGGGGTAGCTGTGGTGGATCGGCACGTAGTAGCCGCCGGCCTTGAGCACGGCCAGGGTGGCGACCAGGACCTGCGGTCCGCGCTCCAGCAGCATCGCGACCGGCGTCTCGGCCCCGACGCCCAGGGCCGCCAGGCGCCCGGCGAGCCGTCCGGACCGCTCGTCCAGCTCCGCGTAGGTGATCGACGCGCCGCCGTGGCGGATCGCGACGGCGTCCGGCCGCGCGGCGGCGAGCTCGGCGAACCGGGCGGTGACGGTCGCGGCCGCGCGCCCGTCGCCCGCGGCGCGCAGCGCGAGCGCCTGCTCCCGCTCGTCGACGGTGAGCAGGTCGAGCCGCGCCACCGGCAGGTCGGGCCGCTCCGCGATCGCCGTCAGCGCGGCGCGCAGCCGTCCGGCGACCCGCTCGGCCTCCTCCAGGGTGAACAGGTCGGGCCGGTAGTCCAGCCGCACCGACAGCTCCCGGCCCGGCACCGCGGCGAGCGCGATCGGGTAGTGAGTGGCGTCGTGCATGCCCGCCCCGCTGACCCGCACCCCGTTCAGGTCGGTGGCCTCGGCGTCGGGGTCGAAGGGGTAGTTCTCCAGCACCGTGACGGTGTCGAACAGCGCGCCCAGCCGGGTGAGACCCTGGATCTCGGTGAGCCCCAGGTGGTGGTGGGCCAGGAGGTCGGCCTGCTCGCCCTGCACCCGGCGCAGCGCCGCGGCGAGGGTGTCGCCGGGCGCGACGCGGACGCGGACCGGCAGGGTGTTGATGAACAGTCCGACCATCTGCTCGACCCCGGCCAGCTCCGGCGGCCGCCCGGAGACGACGCCGCCGAACACCACGTCGGTGCGGCCGGTCTCGGCGCCCAGCACCAGGCCCCAGGCGAGCTGGAGCACCGTGTTGAGGGTGACGCCCTCGGCGCGGGCGCGGGCGGTCAGCGCGGTGGTGAGCCCCTCGTCCAGGACCAGGGTGAGCTTCTCGGGGTCCGCGGCCCCCACCGGGGGCTGCGGGCGGATCAGGGTGGGCTCCTCCACCCCTTCCAGCGCGCGCCGCCAGGCGGCCTCGGCGGCGGCGCGGTCCTGGCGCGCGACCCAGGCCAGGTAGTTCTTGTACGGGGTGACGCGCGGCAGGACCGAGGCGTCGCCCTTGGTGAGGTAGAGGGCGAACAGCTCGGTCTGCAGGATGGGGGTGGACCAGCCGTCCAGCAGGATGTGGTGGTTGGTGAACACCAGGTGGTGGACGTCGGGCGCCGAGCGCACCAGCGTGAACCGCAGCAGCGGCGGGCGGCCCAGGTCCCAGCGGTGCGCCCGCTCCCGCGCGGCGATCTTCTCGACCTCGCCGACGGGCGCCTCGACCTCCTCGAACGGCACCTTGACGGTCTTGGCGACGAGCTGCACCGGGTCGCCCTGCTTGCGCTGGCGGAACGCCGCCCGCAGGTTGGCGTGGCGGGCGACGAGCGCCTCGGCGGCGGCCTTCAGCGCCGGGGCGTCCAGCGGCCCGTCCAGGCGCAGCACGGCCTGCGCGGAGTAGACGTCGGCGTCCGCGTCGAACAGGGCGTGGAAGTACAGCCCCTGCTGCAGCGGCGACAGCGGCAGGACGTCCTCGAGGTTGCCGCTCACAGGTCCCAGTCCTCCAGTTCCGACGCGAACTCGTCGAGCTCGTCCTGGCTGACCGACACCAGGTCGATGTCGGAGGGGGTGAAGCCGCCCGCGCCGTCCTGCGCGGCGTGCCGGACGAGGCCGGTCAGCGCGGTGAACCACAGGCCGGCCAGCTCGCGCACCTCGGCCTCGGTCAGCAGGCCGCCCGCCCACGTCCAGGTGGCGTTCAGGCGCGGCCCGGACGGGGTGTCGTCGGTGTGGCAGTTGACCTCGAGCGCGTGCGGGAGGGCGAGGCCGGGGTCGTGGCCGCCGCCGAGCGCCTCGCTCAGCTCCGCCGGGGCGGGCGACCACTCGCCGTCCTGCTCGTACGCCACCCGGCCGAGGTAGTTGAACGCCAGCTGGGGCGCCTTCGCGTCCGCCAGCGCGGCGGCGGTCTCGGTGTTGACGTACCGCAGCAGGCCGTAGCCGATGCCGTTGTCGGGCGCCTCGCGCAGCTGCTCCTTGACGAGCTTGAGCGCGGTGCCGACGGCGGGCCCGCCCGTGCCGACCTCGTCCCAGGCCAGCTGTCCGGGGTCCAGCCGGACGGGGTGGATGACGGTGAACCAGCCGGAGGTGCGGGACAGGTCGACGCCGGGGACGATCTCCTCGCGGCCGTGGCCCTCCAGGTCCACCAGGACCGCGGAGCCGTCCGCCCTGCCGCGCCGCGCCCGCCATTCGGCGATCGCGAGCGCCAGGCCGGTCAGCAGCACGTCGTTGACCCTGCCGTGGAAGGCGGCCGGGACACTGGACAGCAGCGGCTCGGTGACGTCCGCGCCGAGCGTCACGGTCAGGTCTCCGGCGGTGGCGAAGGTGTCGCGGGCCGGGTCGAGCGGGCGGGAGCCCAGCACCGGATCGGGGGTGGCGGTGACCTCCGACCAGAACTCCAGCTCGGCCGCCCGGGCGGGCTCGGACGCCTCGGCCGTCAGGCGCTGCGCCCAGCGGCGGAAGGAGGTGTTGACCGGCTGGAGTGCCGCGCCGCCGAGCGCGGTCACCAGGTCCGGCAGCAGGATCCGCCAGGACACGCCGTCCACGACCAGGTGGTGGGCGGTGAGCAGCAGCAGGCCCGGCTCGTCGCCGGCGTCCAGCCAGTGCAGCCGCGTCATCTCCCCCGCGGCGGGGTCGAGGGCGGCGCGGGCCTCGGCTCCGGTCCGGGCCAGGGCGTCGGCCAGTGCCGCGCCGGACAGCCCGGCGATGTCCACGACGTCGACGACCGCCGTGCGGGAGCCCTTCTCCCGTACCTCGTAGCCGCCGCCGTCCGCCTTCAGCCGGAGCATGTCGTGGTGGTCGAGCACCGCCTGGTAGGCGGCGGTGAGCGCGGCTGCGTCCAGGCGCGGCGGGACGCGCAGCAGCATCCGCTGGCTGTAGGCGGAGGTCGGGCCCTCCAGTTCCTCGAACCAGCGCATGATCGGGGTGGCCGGGACGTGCCCGATCCCCGCGCCCTCGGGCTCGGCCTCCAGGGCGTCCTCGCCCGCCGGGCGGGCGACCGCCGCCAGGTCCGCGACGGTCTGGTGCTGGAACACCTCGCGCGGGGTGACGACCAGGCCCGACTGGCGGGCCCGCGACACCAGCTGGATCGCGATGATCGAGTCGCCGCCCAGGTCGAAGAAGCCGTCGTCGATGCCGACCCGCTCCAGGCCGAGGACCTCGGCGAACAGCGCGGCGAGCGTCTCCTCCTCCGGCGTGCGCGGCGTGCGGCCGGTCACGTTGGCGGAGAAGTCCGGCGCGGGCAGCGCCCTGCGGTCGAGCTTGCCGTTGGCGGTCAGCGGCAGCGCGTCCATGGCGACGACCGCGGCCGGGACCATGTAGTCGGGCAGATCCTGGTTGACGAACCGGCGCAGCTCCGCGGAGTCGACAGGATCCCCCACGGCATAGGCGACGAGCCGCTTGTCGCCCGGACGGTCCTCGCGGACGATCACCGCCGCGTCCGTCACGGCCGGATGGCGCACGAGCGCCGCCTCGATCTCGCCGAGCTCGATGCGGAAGCCGCGCAGCTGGACCTGGTCGTCGGCGCGGCCCAGGTACTCCAGGCCGCCTCCGCGCCGCCAGCGGCCGAGGTCGCCGGTGCGGTACATGCGGGAGCCGGGCTCCCCGAACGGGTCGGCGACGAACCGGGCGGCCGACAGGTCGGGCCGGTTCAGGTAGCCGCGCGCCAGGCCCGCGCCCGCGACGTACAGCTCGCCGACGGTTCCGGCCGGGACGGGCTGGAGCCGGTCGTCCAGCACGTGGATCCGCAGGTCGGGGATGCCGACGCCGATGATCGAACCGGGCGCCTCCTGGCAGTGCGCCGCGTCGAGCGCGATGTAGGAGACGTGCACGGTCGTCTCGGTGATGCCGTACATGTTGACGAGCACGGGCGCGTCGTCGGCGTGCCGGGAGTACCAGTCCTCCAGCCTGCCGAGCTCCAGCGCCTCGCCGCCGAAGACCACGTACCGCAGCGCCAGGTCGGCGCCGGGGTTCGCGGCGTCGGCGGCCATGAGCTGGTAGAACGCCGACGGCGTCTGGTTGAGGACGGTGACCTTCTCGGCCGCCAGCAGCGCGAGGAAGTCCTCCGGGGTGCGGGACACCGCGTACGGCACGACGACGAGGCGGCCGCCGTTCATCAGCGGGCCCCACAGCTCCCAGACGGAGAAGTCGAACGCGTAGGAGTGGAAGAGCGTCCACACGTCGTCGGAGCCGAAGCCGAACCACTGCTCGGTGGAGGCCATGAGCCGGATGACGTTCTGGTGCGGGACCAGCACGCCCTTGGGGCGGCCCGTGGAGCCGGACGTGTAGATGACGTACGCCGGGTTGTCCGGCGACATCGGCACGTCCGGGTTCGCCGGGTCGTAAGCGGCCAGGTCCGCCGAGGCCAGCAGCGCGGCGTCGACGGTGAGGACGGGCCGGGAGTCCTCCAGCATGTAGGCGATGCGGTCGGCCGGGTAGTCCGGGTCGACCGGGACGTAGGCGGCGCCGGTCTTGAGGACGGCCAGGACGCCGACGACGAGGTCGAGGGAGCGCGGCAGGGCCAGCGCCACGAACTCCTCGGGTCCCGCTCCGGCCGCGATGAGGTGCCGGGCCAGCCGGTTGGCGCGCTCGTTCAGCTCCCAGTAGGTCAGGGAGCCGCCCCCGGTTCCGGGACAGGTGACGGCGACCGCGTCGGGCGTCCGCGCGGCCTGGGCCTCGACCGCGGCGTGGATGGTGGTGCGGGGCGCGTCGGGCGCGGTTCCGCCGACCGCCCAGTCGGTCAGGATCGTGCGGCGCTCCTCGGGGTCGAGGAGGTCGGCGGCGCCGATGGGCGCGTCCGGGTCGGCGACGACGGCGGCCAGCAGCCGCCGCAGCCGTCCGGCCAGCTCGGCGGCGGTCGCCGGGTCGAACAGGTCGAGCGCGTACTCCAGGCCCGCTGCGATGCCCGCCGGGGAGCCGTCGGCGGCGTGCCGCTCCTCCAGGTACAGCGACAGGTCGTACTTGGCGACACCGCCGTCGAGGTCGAGCGCCTCGACGGTGAGCCCGTCGAGCTCGGCCCTGGCCTCGGGGTTGTTCTGGAAGGACAGCGCCACCTGGAACAGCGGGTGCCGCCCCATGTGCCGGGCGGGGTTGAGCACCTCGACGAGCCGCTCGAACGGCAGGTCCTGGTGGGCATAGGCGGCCAGGTCGGTCTCGCGCACCCGGGCGACGAGCTCGCGGAAGGACGGGTCGCCGGAGGTGTCGGTGCGCAGGACGAGCATGTTCACGAACATGCCGACCAGGTCGTCCAGAGCCTCGTCGGTGCGTCCGGCGATCGGCGAGCCGATCGGGACGTCCTCGCCGCCGCCCAGCCGCGTCAGCAGCGCCGCGTAGGCGGCCTGCATGACCATGAACAGGCTCGCGCCGCTCTCGCGGGCCAGCTCGACCAGCCCCTGGTGCAGGGAGGCGTCCAGCTCGAAGGACAGGGTCGCGCCGCGGAAGGACGACTGCGCCGGGCGCGGCCGGTCGGCGGGCAGCTCGATCTGGTCGGGCAGCCCCGCCAATGCCTGCTTCCAGAAGTCGGTCTGCCGGGACAGCAGGCTCGCGGGGTCGTCCTCGGCGCCGAACAGCTCGCGCTGCCAGAGCGTGTAGTCGGCGTACTGGACCGGCAGCGGGCTCCAGCCGGGCGTCTCCCCCCTGCGGCGGGCGTCGTAGGCCAGGACGACGTCGCGGGCGAGCGGCGCCATCGACCAGCCGTCGCCGGCGATGTGGTGCAGGACCAGCACCAGCACGTGGTCGTCCGCGGCGAGCCGGAGCAGCCCGACCCGGAAGGGCGGTTCGACCGACAGGTCGAAGCCGCGTCCGGCGAGCGCCGCCAGTTCCGCGGGCAGCGCCGCCTCGGTGGTGTCCACGACCTCCAGCCGCGGCACCGCGACGGCGGCGTCCAGGACGAGCTGGCGCGGGGTGCCCGAGGTGTCGGGGAAGACCGTGCGCAGCGGTTCGTGCCGGGCGACGAGGTCGGCGAGCGCGGCGCGGATCGCCTCCGCGTCCAGCTCGCCGCGCAGCCGCAGCGGCACCGGCATGTTGAAGGTGGCCGAGGGGCCCTCGAAGCGGTTGAGGAACCACAACCGCTGCTGGGCGTAGGACAGCGGCACGCTCGCGGGGCGCTGCGCGCGGGTGAGCGCGGGGCGCGCCGAGCCCTGCGCCTCGTCCAGCCGGGCGGCCAGGCCCGCGACGGTCGGCGACTCGAACAGCGCGCGGATCGGCAGCTCGACGCCGAGCACCGAGCGCACCTTGCTGATCAGCCTGGTCGCGGTGAGGGAGTCGCCGCCCAGGTCGAAGAAGGAGTCGTCGGCGCCGACCTTCCCGGCGCCGAGGATCTCGGCGAAGATGCCGGCGAGGATCTCCTCCTGCGGGGTGCGCGGGCCGCGCCCGCCGCCCAGGCCGAGCTCGGGCGCGGGCAGCGCCCTGCGGTCGAGCTTGCCGTTGGGGGTCAGCGGCAGCTCGGGCAGCAGCATGACGGCCGGGACCATGTGGTCCGGCAGGGCCGCGGCGACGAACGCGCGCAGCTCCTGCGGCGCGACCTCGGCGCGGACGACGGCGTAGCCGACGAGCCGCCTGTCGCCGGGCCGGTCCTCGCGGGCCACCACGGCCGCCTGCACGACGGCCGGGTGCCTCTCCAGCACCGCCTCGACCTCGCCGAGCTCCACCCGGAAACCGCGGATCTTGACCTGGTCGTCGGCGCGGCCCAGGTACTCCAGGGTGCCGTCGGGCAGCCACCGCACCAGGTCGCCGGTGCGGTACATGCGCTCGCCGGGCTCCCCGAACGGGCAGGCGACGAACCGGTCGGCGGTCAGGTCGGGGCGGCCGAGGTAGCCGCGGGCCAGGACGGGGCCGGCGACGTACAGCTCGCCGGGCACGCCCGCCGGGACGCGGCGCAGCGCGCCGTCCAGCACGTACGGGCGGCTGTTGCGGAACGCCGTGCCGAGGTTCGGCCGGGCTCCGGCGGTGAGCGGGCCGTTGAAGAAGTCGATGGACGCCTCGGTCGGCCCGTAGAAGTTGCGGGCCTCCAGGCCGGGCAGCGCCGCCAGCTCCTCCCACAGCGCCTCGCCGACGGCCTCGCCGCCCAGCAGCACCGTGGAGACGCCCGCCTCGATGACGCCCAGGTCGCGCAGGGCCTGGAAGTGCGACGGAGTGGTGTTGACCAGGTCGATGCCGTGGTCGGCGACGTAGCGGACGAACGCCTCGGAGTCGCGGCGTGTCACGTCGTCGACGATGTGGACCTGCTGGCCGTGGACCATCGCGAGGAGGCCGTGCCAGGAGGTGTCGAAGGAGAACGACGCGGTGTGGGCGAAGCGCACCCGACGTCCGGCCTTCGCCACCACCGGGTCCCAGAAGTCGGCGGTGTGGCCGTCGTGGTAGTTCACCAGGCCGCGGTGCGGCACGACGACGCCCTTGGGGCGTCCGGTGGAACCGGAGGTGTAGATGACGTAGGCGGCGCCGTCGGGATGGATCGCCGTGCCGGGGTCGGTGGCGGGGGCGGCGCCCAGGTCGGTCTCCGCCAGCCACTCCGGGGTGATCTCCAGGACGGGCGCGGCGTCGGACAGCATGTAGGCGATGCGGTCCTCGGGGTACTCGGGGTCGACCGGCACGTAGGCGGCGCCGGTCTTCAGCACGCCGAAGATCGCCGCGACCAGGTCGGCGCCGCGCGGCAGGCGCAGCGCGACGCGCTGCTCGGCGCCGACCCCCCGCGCGGTCAGCGTGTGGGCGAGGCGGTTGGCGCGCGCGTTCAGCTCGGCGTAGGTGAGCGTCGCGTCGGCGGCGACCAGCGCGGTCTCGTCCGGGTTCCGCGCGGCGCGCGCCTGCAGCAGCTCCACGACCGAGGGCGCGGAGGGCTCCCCGGCGGGCCCGGCCCAGGAGTCCAGGCGGGCGCGCTCGTCGTCCGCCAGCAGGTCCAGCGCGGACAGGGGCTGGTCGGCGTCCTCCAGCACGGCGTCCAGGAACCGGCGGACGCGGCCCAGCAGCCCCTCCGCCTGCTCCTCGGTGAAGACGTCGGGCCGGTAGTGCAGCCGCAGCGACAACCGGTCGCCGGGGATGATCACGAACGACAGCGGGAAGTGCGTGGCGTCGTAGGAGTCGAAGCCGGTCAGCCGCAGCCCGCCCAGGGTGCCGTCCATCGTGGCGGGGTCGAACGGGTAGTTCTCCAGCACCGTCATGGTGTCGAAGAGCACGCCGTTGCCGGTGGCGCGCTGGATCTCGGTGAGGCCCAGGTGGTGGTGGGCCAGCAGGTCGGTCTGCTCCTCCTGGAGGCGCTCGAGCACCTCGGCGAGGCTGTCGGCGGGGTTCAGGCGCACCCGGATCGGCAGGGTGTTGATGAACAGGCCGATCATCTGCTCGACGCCCGGCAGGTCGGCGGGGCGGCCGGAGACCGCGGCGCCGAACACCACGTCGTCGCGGCCCGTCAGGGAGCCGACGACCACGCCCCACGCGGCCTGCAGCAGAGTGTTGACGGTGACGCCGGTGCGGCGGGCGATGCGGGTGAGCTTCCTGCTGGCCTTCTCGTCCAGTTCCGTCAGGACGCGGTGCGGGACGACGGCCGGCAGCTCGGCGGCGTGGGGGGCGACGAACGTGGGCTCGTCCACGCCGTCCAGGGCCTCCTGCCAGGCGGCTTCGGCGGCCTTGCGGTCCTGGCCCGCCAGCCACTTGAGGTAGTTCTTGTAGGGCGTCGGCCGGGGAAGGCCGGTGTCGGTGCCGCCCGCCAGGTACAGGGCGAACAGCTCCGTCGCCAGGACGGGCGTGGACCAGCCGTCCAGCAGGATGTGGTGGTTGGTGAAGACCAGCCTGTGCCGCTCCGGGCCCAGCCTCACCAGCACGAACCGCAGCAGCGGCGGCTCCATCAGGTCGAACCGGTGCGCGCGCTCGCGCAGGATGAGCTCGCGCGCCTCCTCCTCGGTGGCCTCCACCTCCGACCACGGCAGGTCCACCACGCGCGGCACGACCTGCACGGGGCGGCTCACGTCCTGGTCGGTGAAGGCGGCGCGCAGGTTGCCGTGGCGGCGCAGCAGCGTCTCGGCCGCGCCGCGCAGGGCCGCCACGTCCAGCGGCCCCTCCATGTCCAGCACCAGCTGCGCGGTGTAGACGTCCTGGTCGTCGTACTTGGCGTGGAAGAAGAACCCCTGCTGCAGCGGGGAAAGGGGAAGGATGTCCTCCAGGTCGCGACCTGCCGTCACTTCGCCCTCCATGCTGCCTGCAGTGTGTCGATCTCCGATTGGTCCAGCTCGACCAGCAGGTCGGAGCTGGTGAAGCCGCCCGCCCCCTCGTCCGCGGCGTGCGCGACCAGGCCGCGCAGCGCCTCGAACCACGCCTCGCCGAGCGCGCGCACCTCCTCCTCCGCGAGGAGGCCCGCGGGCCACGACCAGGTGGCGGTCAGCTCGGGACCGCCGGGGCGGTCGCGGGTGACGGCGTTGACCTCCAGGACGTGCGCGGCCGGAAGGCGCGGGTCCTCCCCGGCGGGGAGCCGCTCGGGGGCGGGACTCCAGTCGCCCTCGTCCTGGCCGACGCGGCCCAGGTAGTTGAACGCGACCTGCGCCTGCGGCAGGTCGGCCAGCTCCTCGGCCGCCTCCTCGTTGAGGTGGCGCAGCAGGCCGTGCCCGATGCCGTTGTCGGGCACCTGGCGCAGCTGCTCCTTGACCCGCTTGATGGCCTGGCCCGCGGCGGCGCCGCCGGAGGTGATCTCCGTCCACTCGGCCTGGCCCGGGTCGAGGCGGACCGGGTGGATGGTGGTGAACCAGCCGACGGTGCGGGACAGGTCGACGCCCTGGACGATCTCCTCGCGGCCGTGGCCTTCGAGGTCGACCAGCAGCCCGGTGCCGCGTCCGCCGCGCTGCTTGCGCCAGTGCGCGGCGGCCAGTGCCAGGGCGGTGAGCAGCACGTCGTTGACCCGCCCGTGGAAGGCGGCGGGGACGGCGGTGAGCACGGCCTCGGTGGTCCCTGCCTCCAGGGAGAGGTCGAGGTGGCGGACGGTCGCGGCGGTGTCCACGGCCGGGTCGAGCGCGCGGGAGCCGAGCTTGGGGTTGGTGCCCTCGACGAGGTCGAGCCAGGTGTCGAGCTCCTCGGCGCGCCCGGGGTCGGCGGCCTCGGCGGTGAGGCGCTGCGCCCAGCGGCGGAACGAGGTCGGCACGGGTTCCAGGGCCGGGGCCTGACCCATGACCGACGCGCCCCACGCGGCGACGAGGTCGGGGAGCAGGATGCGCCAGGACACGCCGTCCACGACGAGGTGGTGCAGCACGACCAGCAGCCGGCCCTGCGCGCCCGGCCCCGCGTCGAGCCAGACGAGCCGGGCCATGTCCCCTTCCGCCGGGTCCAGCTCGGCGGCGGCCAGCGCCACCTGCTCGTCCACGGCCGCCTGGAAGTCGTCTCCGGAGACCTCCACATGCCGGACGAGGCCGTCCGCGCGCACCGCTCCGACCGGCTGGACGACCGGCTGCCAGTCCTCCAGGCGCAGCCGCAGCATGTCGTGGTGGTCGAGCACCGCCTGCAGCGCGGCGGTCAGGTGCTCGACGCCCAGATCGCCGGGGACGCGCAGCAGCATCGACTGGTGGAAGCCGTCCATGACGCCGCCGCGCTCGCGCAGCCACGCCATGATCGGGGTGATGGGGACCGGGCCGACGCCGGCGCCCTCGGGCTCGGCCTCGACGGCGTCGTCCTCGCCCGCCTCGCGGGCCAGCTCCGCCAGCGCCGCGACGGTCTGGTGCTGGAACACCTCGCGCGGCGTGACGACCAGGCCCGCCTGGCGGGCGCGGGAGACCAGCTGGATCGCGATGATCGAGTCGCCGCCCAGGTCGAAGAAGCCGTCCTCGGTGCCGGGCCGCTCGGCCAGGCCGAGCAGCTCGGCGAACAGGTCGGCGAAGACCTCCTCGCGCTCGGACGCCGGGGCGCGGCCCTCGCCGACCTGGACGACCGGGGCGGGCAGGGCGCGGCGGTCGAGCTTGCCGTTGCCGGTGAGCGGCAGCGCGTCGAGGGTGACGAACGCGGCCGGGACCATGTGGTCGGGCAGGTCGTGGTGGGCCAAGGCGCGCAGCTCGGACGCCTCGACCGGCTCGCCGTCCCCGGTCACCACGTAGGCGGCCAGGCGCCTGTCCCCCGGCCGGTCCTCGCGGACGACCACGGCGACGTCGGTGATCCGCGCGTGCTTGACCAGCACCGCCTCGATCTCGCCGAGCTCGATGCGGAAGCCGCGGATCTTGACCTGGTCGTCGGCGCGGCCCAGGTACTCCAGGTTCCCGTCCGGCTGCCAGCGGGCCAGGTCGCCCGAGCGGTACATGCGCGAGCCGGGTGCGCCGAACGGGTCGGCGACGAACCGGTCGGCGGTCAGGTCGGGCCGCCCGTGGTAGCCGCGCGCCAGGCCCTCGCCCGCCACGTACAGCTCGCCGACGACGCCGGGCGGGACGGGCTGGAGCCGCCCGTCCAGCACGTACACCTTCAGGTCGGGGATGCCGGCGCCGATGACCGAGCCGGACGCGCTCTGGCAGTACACCTCGTCGAGCGCGATGTAGGAGACGTGCACGGTCGTCTCGGTGATGCCGTACATGTTCACCAGGACGGTGTCGCGGCCGTGGGCGTACCAGTCGGCCAGGCGCCGGAGCTCCAGCGCCTCGCCGCCGAAGACCACGTACCGCAGCGCCAGGTCGCGGCCGTCGTCGGCGGCCATGAGCTGGTAGAACGCCGACGGTGTCTGGTTGAGGACGGTGACGCGCTCGCGGGCCAGCAGGCCGAGGAACTCCTCGGGCGAGCGGCTGACCGCGAACGGGACGACGACGAGGCGGCCGCCGTACAGCAGCGGGCCCCACAGCTCCCAGACGGAGAAGTCGAACGCGTAGGAGTGGAAGAGCGTCCACACGTCGTCCGGGCCGAAGCCGAACCACTGCTCGGTGGAGGTCATCAGCCGGATCGCGTTGTGGTGCGGGACCACGACGCCCTTGGGGCGGCCCGTGGAGCCGGACGTGTAGATGACGTACGCCGGGTTGTCCGGCGACATCGGCACGTCCAGGTTCGCCGCGGGGCCGCTCCCCAGGTCGAGCGAGCCGAGCAGCTCGGCGTCCACGGTGAAGACCGGGGCGGAGTCCTGGAGCGTGTAGGCGATGCGCTCCTCGGGGTAGTCCGGGTCGATCGGCACGTACGCCGCGCCGGTCTTGAGGACGGCCAGGACCGCGACGACCAGCTCCTCCGAGCGCGGCAGCCGCAGCGCCACGAACCGCTCCGGCCCAGCCCCCAGCTCGACGAGCCTGCGGGCGAGGCGGTTGGCGCGGGCGTTCAGCTGCCCGTAGGTGAGTGTGGTGTTCTCGTACGTAACGGCAGGAGCCTGCGGGTTCCGGGCGGCCTGGGCCTCGAACACCGCGTGGATCGTGCGCCGCTCCCCGGCGGGAACGGGGGCGACGGTGCCGCCCGCCCACTCGTCCAGGATCACGGCGCGCTCGGCGCCGGTCAGCAGCGGCGCGGTCCCCACGGGCGCGTCCGGGTCGGCCAGCAGCGCGGTGAACAGCCGCTCGAACCGGGCGACGAGCTCGCGGGCGGTCGGCGGGTCGTACAGGTCGAGCGCGTACTCCAGCTCGCCGGCCAGGCCGGCGGGCTCCCCGTCCGCGCCGAACCGCTCGGTGAGCATGATCAGCGTGTCGAACCTGGAGACGGCGGCGTGCAGCGGCTCCGGCTCGGCGGTGAACCCTGCGAGCTCCAGGCGCGCCTCGGGGTTGTTCTGGAAGGTGAGGCCGTGCTGGAACAGCGGGTGGCGGCCCATGTGCCGGACGGGGTTGAGCACCTCGACCAGGCGCTCGAACGGCAGGTCCTGGTGGGCGTAGGCGTCCAGGTTCGTCCGGCGGACGCGGCCGACGAGCTCCCGGAAGGTGGGGTCGCCGGAGACGTCCGTGCGCAGGACGAGCATGTTCACGAACATGCCGACCAGGTCGTCCAGCGCCTCGTCGGTGCGTCCGGCGATCGACGAGCCGAGCGGGATGTCCTCGCCGCCGCCCAACCGCGACAGCAGCGCCGCGTAGGCGGCCTGGGCGACCATGAACGGCGAGCTCTGGGTCTGCGCGGCCAGCTCGCCGACGCGGCGGTGGACGTCGGCGGACAGCTCGAACCGGATGGTCGCGCCCCGGTAGCTCGCCTCGTCCGGGCGGGGGCGGTCGGCGGGCAGCTCCAGTTCCTCGGGCAGCCCGGCGAGCTCCTCCTTCCAGTAGGCGATCTGCTGGGCCAGCAGGCTGGACGGGTCGTCCTCGGAGCCGAACAGCTCCTGCTGCCAGAGCGTGTAGTCGGCGTACTGGACGGGCAGCGGCGCCCACTGCGGGGCGGCGCCGGAGACGCGGGAGGCGTAGGCGGTGATGACGTCCCGGGCCAGCGGCGCCAGCGACCAGCCGTCGGTGGCCACGTGGTGCATGAGCAGCACCGCGATGTGCAGGTCGTCGGCCAGCCGCAGCAGGTGGGCGCGCAGCGGCGGCTCCACCGCGATGTCGAAGGGGTAGCCCGCGATCCGGGCGAGCGCCGCGGGCAGCCCGGCCTCGGTGACGTCGGTGGCCTCGACCCGCGGGCAGGCCGCGGCCGGGGCGAGGATCTGCTGGCGCGGGGTGCCGCCGGAGTCCGGGAAGATCGTCCGCAGCGACTCGTGGCGGGCCACCACGTCGGCGAGCGCGTCCTGGAGGGCGGCGCGGTCCAGCGGACCGGTCAGGCGCAGCGCCAGCGGCATGTTGTAGGTGGCCGAGGGGCCCTCGAAGCGGTTGAGGAACCACAGCCGCTGCTGGGCGTACGACAGCGGGATCTGCGCCGGGCGCTCCGCCGGGACGAGCGCCGGGCGCGCCGGGGCGGCCCCGGCCAGATGCGTCGCCAGGCCCGCGACGGTCGGGTCCTCGAACAGCACCCGGACGGGCAGCTCCACGTCGAAGGCGGCGCGGGCCTTGGCGACGACCCGCATGGCCAGCAGCGAGTTGCCGCCCAGCGCGAAGAAGTCGTCGTCGACGCCGACCTCCGCGACGTCCAGCAGCTCCCCGACGATCCGGCAGAGCTCCCGCTCCTGCCCGGTGGCGGGCGCCCGGTAGGGGGTGCGCCGGGGGGCGAGCTCCGGCTTGGGCAGCGCCTTGGTGTCGACCTTGCCGTTGGGGGTCAGCGGCAGCCCGTCCAGCACCATGAGCGCCGAGGGGACCATGGCGGCGGGCAAGTGCTCCTGCACGAACGCGCGCAGCTCCTCGGGGTCGATCGTCGCGCCGGGCGCGGGCACCACGTAGGCGACGAGCCGCTTGTCCGACGGGGCGTGGGCGCGGGGGGGGGGGGGGGGGGGGGGGGGGGGGGGGGGCGGGCGTCCGTGCCCAGGCCGGGGCCGACCGCCCACGCCTGGACCCGGCCGACCCGCGCCAGGTCGGGATCCCCGTCGGGCGGCAGGATCGTGGTGACGGCCTCGGGCCAGCGCTGCCGCACCAGGTCGACGACCGGCGCGGACGAGGCGAAGCGCACCATGCCCGCGCCGCCGTGCAGGGCGGAGCCGACCGCCAGCACCGCGGCTCCGGTGTAGTCGGCTCCCCCGGCCAGGACGCCGACGACGCCCCGCCGGTACTTGTCGCTCTCCGGCCCGGGGCGGGGCAGCCGCACGTCCGCCGTGGCGGAGGCGACGACGTCGGGGGCGGGCAGGTCGAGGCCGATGTCGACGAGCTCGACGACACCGGCGTGCGCGGCCCCGGGATCGATGAGCAGGCCGGGCTTGAACGTGCCGAAGGTGACCGTCACGTCCGCGCGGACGGCCTCGCCCTCGACCTCTCCGGTGTCGGCGTCCACCCCGCTGGGCACGTCGCAGGCCACCACCGCGGCGTCCGGGGGCAGAGCGCGGACGAGAGGGGCGTAGAGGCCGCGCAGCGCGCCCTTCCCGCCGATGCCCGTCAGGCCGTCGATCACCAGGTCGGTGCCGGCGAACGCCTCGGGGACGCCGCCGCCGGACAGGAGCCCCGCCAGCCGCTCGGAAGGCAGCACCCGGCCACCCGCCTCGCGCAGTGCGGCCAGCCCTCCCCCGTGCGCGCGGGGCGAGGCCAGGGCGGCGGTGACCCGCGCGCCCCGACGGGCCAGCAGGGCCCCGGCGTACAGGGCGTCGCCGCCGTTGTCGCCTCCGCCGACCAGCAGCAGCACCCGGGTGCCGTACACCCCGTCCAGCAGCCGGGCGCAGACCGACGCCAGCCCGGCCGCGGCCCGCTGCATCAGCGCGCCCTCCGGCAGCCGGGCCATCAGCTCGGCCTCGGCGGCACGGACCTCGGCGACGGAATGCGCGTGTCTCATGGAGCCTCCGCGATGACGACGGCGGTGGCGATACCCCCGTCATGGCTGAGCGACACATGCCAGGAGGTGACCCCCAGCAGCGTCGCGACGTCGGCGACCGTGCCCCTGACGTGCAGCGTGGGCTTCCCCGAAGGCTCCTTGCAGACCTCCGCGTCGGTCCAGCGCATCCCGGGCGGCGCCCCCAGCGCCTTGGCCAGCGCCTCCTTGGCGGCGAAGCGCGCGGCCAGCGACAGCGGCGGCAGCTTCCGCTCCTCCTCGGTGAACAGGCGCTCCTTCAGCCGCGGCGTCCGCTCCAGCGACGCCTTGAACCGGGCCACGTCCACCACGTCGATGCCCACTCCCACGATCACCTTCCCGATCGTACGCGGGTCAGGCCACCCGGACCCCTCGCGGCAGCCGGGTCGCCGGAACCCTCAGCCGCCGCGCGGCGACCGCCAGCGACCCGCCGGCCAGGAGGAGGTGAAAGCCCAGCCCGTACGGCCAGACGGCGGGCGCGGCGTCCTTGCGCCGCTCGTACTGCAGGTAGCGCTCGTCGGAGCGCTGGGGCTCCACCCGCGCCTCTCTGACCTCCTGGCCGATCGAACCGAGTACGTCGGCATCGTTGTCGACCTCGTAGTGGCAGTCGTCCGGCCTGTGGTCGTCCAGCGGGCAGACGAGCTTCCGGGGAAGCGCGGGCGCGGCGTCCGCCAGGACGACGAAGGGGCTCGGCGCGAGGAGCCACCAGGTGTACCTGGTGTCCACCACCTCCTCGGTGGAGGAGTCCGGGCCGGTCCCATGGGTCCGGTCGAAGGTGACGAACGGCATCGTCAGGACGAACAGGAGGATCGTGCCGAACATCAGCGCGAAGACCGTCAGGTACGACAGCAGCGCCGACGTCACGCTGCGCACGACCAGGGCCGACAGCGCCAGGGAAACGGCACAGGCGGACCCGATCAGCAGCGCCGTCACCACGAGGCAGACGACGCCCCGCCACGGGTCCACGTCGCCCTCCAGGACGGGCCAGGCGATGAACGGCAGGGCCAGGCCCAGCACCGCCAGCCCGACGGCCCAGGCCGCGAGGAACTTGCCCGAGACGATCTCCAGCGGGGTCAGCCGGGTCGTCTGGAGCGGGGCGAGCGTCCCCCGCTCCCGGTCCCCGTTGATCGTCTGGGCGGTCAGCGCCGGGCTGATCAGCATCATCAGCAGCAGCACGAAGAACAGCAGCGTCCCGAACATCTCGACGCCGTCCTCGGCCGGATCATCGGTGGTCACGTTCTCGCGCAGGAGGACGCTGACCGCCAGCAGGACGGCGAACCAGACGCCGAAGAGGACCTTCCAGCGCCCGGCGCGGAGCCGGGTGCGAAACTCCAGACGCGCCACCAGAAGCATGCCCCGGGCCGTCATGTACGGTCCTCCGTCATCGCCAGGTACACCGATTCGAGCGCACCGCCGACCGGCGCGTAGGAGAAGATCCGGGCTCCGGCCCCCACCAGCTCGCCCAGGAGCACGGCCGCCTCCCGTTCGGTGAGCGGGCCGATGTCCAGGCCGCCCGTCTCCTGGCGCCGGTAGGGCACCCGCCGGACGTCCAGGGCCTCGGCGAGGGGCTCCTCCTCCAGCGCGCGCACCCGCCACAGGCCCCGCGCCTCGGCCATGAGCGTCGCGATCTCGTGCTCGCCGGCCGTGGCGCCCCGCTCCACCAGGACGACCCGGTCGGCGATCTCCTCCAGCTCGCTCAGGATGTGGCTGGAGATCAGCACCGCCACGCCTTCGGCGGCCAGGGAGCGCAGCAGGTCGCGCAGCTCCACCCGGGAGCGCGGGTCCAGGCCGGAGGCGGGTTCGTCCAGCAGCAGCACCTTCGGCCGGTGCACCAGCGCCCGCGCCAGCCCCAGCCGCTGCTTCTGCCCTCGGGAGAGCACGTGGACGGGCTGGCGCGCCATCTCCAGGAGGTGGACGCGGGTCAGCAGCTCCGCTGTCCGGGCGGCCCCCTCCGGAGGCGTCAGCCCGTAGGCGTCCGCGAAGAACTGCAGGTACTCGGCGACGGTCAGCTGGTCGTACGCCCCGAAGGTGTCGGGCATCCATCCGAGCGCCGTGCGGGCCGCCTCGGGGCGCGTCCTCAGGTCGTGCCCGGCGACCCGGATCTCCCCGGCGTCGGGCGCCAGCAGCGTCGCCAGGATCAGGAGGAGGGTCGTCTTACCAGCCCCGTTGGCGCCCACCAGCGCCGTCACCTGACCGTACGGAACGGTCAGATCGAGCCCGCGCAGCGCCTGCACGGGCCCGAACGCGCGCGTCACGCCGCGCGCGTGCACACCTGCTTCGTCTTCCACCGAACCACCTCCACGCCCAGCCGCCCCGCAAGATCAGACGACGAGGGAATGGAGGTGGTTCAGAGAGGTTTATTCGACCGTGACGGACTTGGCCAGGTTGCGCGGCTGGTCCACGTCGTGGCCCTTGGCGGTGGCCAGCTCGCAGGAGAAGACCTGGAGGGGCACCGTGGCCACCAGCGGCTGCAGCAGCGTCGGCACGGCCGGCACCTCGATCAGCGTGTCGGAGTAGGGGACCACGGTGTCGTCGCCCTCCTCGGCGATGACGATGGTCCGCGCCCCGCGCGCCCGGATCTCCTGGATGTTGGAGACGATCTTGTCGTGGAGCACCTCGCGGGCGCGCGGCGGCACCACCACGATGACCGGCAGGCCCTCCTCGATCAGCGCGATCGGGCCGTGCTTCAGCTCGCCGGCCGCGAAGCCCTCGGCGTGCATGTAGGCCAGCTCCTTGAGCTTCAGCGCGCCCTCCAGCGCCACCGGGAAGCCCACGTGGCGGCCGAGGAACAGCACCGAGCGCTCGCCGGCCAGGGAGCGGGCCAGCTCGCGCACCGGCTCCATGGTCTCCAGGACCTTCTCCACCTTCTCCGGCATGGTCGCCAGCAGCTGGACCATGGCGAAGACCTCGTCGCCCCACTTGGTGCCGCGCACCTGGGCGATGTAGAGGGCGATCAGGTAGACGGCCACCAGCTGGGTGAGGAACGTCTTGGTCGCCGCCACGCCCACCTCGGGGCCGGCGTGCGTGTACAGGACGCCGTCGCACTCGCGCGGCATCGTCGAGCCGTTGACGTTGCAGATGCACAGCACGCGCGCCTTCTGCTCGCGGGCGTGCCGGACGGCCATCAGCGTGTCCATGGACTCGCCTGACTGGGAGATGGCGATCACCAGGGTGGAGCGGGTGAGGATGGGGTCGCGGTAGCGGAACTCGCTGGCCACCTCCACCTCGCACGGCAGCCCGGCCCAGTGCTCGATGGCGTACTTGGCGATCAGGCCCGCGTGGTAGGACGTGCCGCAGGCGATGATGATGATCTTGTCGATCTCGCGGAGCTGCTGGTCGGTGATGCGCATCTCGTCCAGGTGCAGCCGCCCGTCGGAGCCGATGCGGCCCAGCAGCGTGTCGGCCACGGCCCGCGGCTGCTCGGCGATCTCCTTGAGCATGAAGTAGTCGTAGCCGCCCTTCTCGGCGGCCGAGACGTCCCAGTCGACGTGGTACTCGTGCACCTCGGCGGGACGGCCCTCGTAGTCGGTGACGGTGACGCCGTCGCGGCGCAGCTCCACCACCTGGTCCTGGCCCAGCTCGATGGCGTCGCGGGTGTGCTCGATGAACGCCGCGACGTCCGAGGCCAGGAAGTTCTCCCCGTCGCCCCTGCCGACGACCAGCGGCGAGTTGCGGCGGGCCCCGACGACGACGTCGGGGTCCTGGGCGTCGACGGCCACCAGGGTGTAGGCGCCCTCCAGGCGGCGGCAGACCCGGCGCATCGCCTCGGGCAGGTCGCGCCCGGCGCCGACCTCGTCCTCCAGCAGGTGCGCGACGACCTCGGTGTCGGTGTCGGAGCCGAAGACGTGCCCGCCCTCCAGCAGGTCGGCCTTGAGCGCGGCGAAGTTCTCGATGATGCCGTTGTGGATCACCGCGACCCGGCCGCCGCAGTCCACGTGCGGGTGGGCGTTGGGGTCGTTGGGGACGCCGTGGGTGGCCCACCGGGTGTGCCCCAGCCCGATGGTGGAGGCCGGAGGAGGCTCCTCCTCCAGCGCCTTGCGCAGGTTGACCAGCTTGCCGGCCTTCTTGGCGGTGGCGAGCTTGCCGTCCACCACCAGCGCCAGCCCCGCCGAGTCGTACCCGCGGTACTCCAGCCTGGCCAGCCCGTCCACCACGACCTGCTGGGCCTGCTTGCCGCCGACGTAACCCACGATTCCGCACATGGCGGCCAGACTATCCGCTGGAGGGGTGGCCGAAACCGACACCCGACCGCCTGGATACCCTCGTTTTCCATGACCACGCCCTGGGAGCCCACTCCCAGCCCCTACGTCGAGTTCTCCCGGAACTCATGGCGGCAGCTGAGGGCCAACACCCCGCTGACCCTCACCGAGGCCGACCTCGACGATCTCCGCGGTCTGGGCGATCCGCTCAGCATCGACGAGGTGGAGGACGTCTACCTCCCGCTGACCCGGCTGCTGAACCTCTTCTTCACCGGCGACAGCGGCCTGCGCGACACCCTCAGCACCTTCCTGAACGAGTCGGTGCGCCCCACCCCGTTCGTCATCGGCGTCGCGGGCAGCGTCGCGGTCGGCAAGTCCACGGTCGCCCGCCTCCTGCGCGCCCTGCTGGCCCGCTGGCCCGAGCACCCCCGGGTGGAGCTGGTCACCACCGACAACTTCCTCCACCCCAACGCCGAGCTGGAGCGCCGCGGCCTGATGAACCGCAAGGGCTTCCCCGAGTCCTACGACCGGCGGGCCCTGCTGCGCTTCATCTCCCGGATCAAGGCCGGCGCCAAGGAGCAGACGATCCCCGTCTACTCCCACCTGGAGTACGACATCCTGCCGGGCGAGCACCAGACCGTCCGCACCCCCGACATCCTCATCCTGGAGGGCATCAACGTCCTCCAGGTGCCCCCCACCGGCGTCATGTCGGTCTCCGACTACTTCGACTTCTCGATCTACGTCGACGCCAAGGTCGAGCACATCCGCCAGTGGTACCTGGAGCGCTTCCTGGCCCTGCGCCAGACCCGGTTCTCCGACCCCCGCTCCTACTTCCACGCCCAGGCCCGCTCCCAGACCGACGACGAGGCCATCGCCTTCGCCCGCCACATCTGGCACGAGGTCAACGAGCGCAACCTCCACGAGAACATCCTCCCCACCCGCGCCCGTGCCACCCTCGTCCTGCACAAGGCCCCCGACCACTCCATCCAGCGCATCCGCCTCCGCCGCATCTGACGGCGCGCCGCCGGACCGCGAGGGCCCCCGCCCTCCCCCGGCCGGGTCAGTCGGCCGAGGTGAGGGTGAGGGTGCGCAGGCGGGTGGTGGCCAGGGCGAGGGCGGCGGCGGTCACCAGGACCAGCAGGACCACGGAGAGGGGAAGGCCGACCGTGGCGTTGATGAGGCTGCTGGAGGAGAGGCGGTCGACGATGCTCAGCGCCCACTGCTGGATGGAGAGGGTCTGGGTGCCGGGGGCGAAGTTGCCGACCAGGCTCTCCCAGACCAGGGCGTAGATGAGGCCGACGGTGACGGCCTGGCGGGTGGCGACGGCCAGGGCGGTGAAGACCGCGCAGTAGGCGAGGCCGCCCAGGAAGGCGCCCACCGCGAAGGAGAGCGGGAGGTCCGAGGACGGGCCCAGGACGATCGCGCCGGCCAGCCAGACCGGCAGCACCGCGAACACGGCGACCAGGGCGACCGCGCAGAGGTACTTGGTGAGGATCACCGAGGACCGGGAGATCGGCTTGGTCAGGACGTACATGATCTGGCCGTCGTCGATCTCGGGCCCGATGACGCCCGTCCCGGCGATGAGGGACAGCAGCGGCAGCAGCACCGCCAGGCCGAACGTCCACAGGATCGCCGCCCCGGAGTCCTGCGTGTCGTTGCCGGTGGCCTTCAGCGCCACCGCCAGCAGGAGGAGGATCCCCGGCAGGAGGAACAGGAGCAGCGCGCGCCTGCGCCCCAGCATGCCGCGGAACGTGATGTGAGCGATCGTCGTGTTCACTTTCCCACCAGGTAGCTGAAGACGCTTTCCAGGGACTCGTCGGTCGGCGAGACCTCTCGCAGGCGGATCTCCGCCTTTCTGGCCACCTGGGGGACCAGGCGGGTGAACCGCTCGAAGTCGGTGGTCTCCACCTCCAGGCCGCGGTCGGTCAGGCGGACGGAGCGGGCCGAGCCGTCGGCGATGATCGCGGCGGCGAGCGCCCGGTCGTCGGAGGAGCGGAGCACGAAGACGTGCGGGCGGTCGGTCATCAGCCGCCGGATCTGCCGGAAGTCGCCGGAGGCGGCGTGCCGGCCGGCGACGATCACCTCGATGTGGGTGGCGAGCCGCTCGACCTCCTCCAGGATGTGCGAGCTGAACAAGATCGTGCGGCCCTCGGCCGCCATCTCGCGGATCAGGTCCATGAGCTGGAGCCGCTGGCGCGGGTCCATGCCGTTGAAGGGCTCGTCGAGCAGCAGGACGGCCGGGTCGTGCACCAGCGCGGAGGCCATCTTGATGCGCTGCTTCATGCCCTTGGAGTAGGTGCCGATCGGCCGGTCGGCCGCGTAGTCCATCTCGACGCGGCCGATCGCGCGGCGGGCCGCGGCCCCCGGCTCGGGCAGCCGGTGCAGCTTGGCCATCGCGACGATGAACTGCTCGCCGGTCAGGAAGTCGTAGCCGCTCTCCCGCTCGGGCACCAGCCCGATGTGCCGGTACACCGACGGGTTGCGCCAGATCGGCTCCCCGTCGAGGGAGAGCCCGCCCGAGGACGGCTCCAGGAAGCCGCCCATCATGTGGATCAGGGTGGACTTGCCCGCCCCGTTGGGGCCGAGCAGCCCGGTGACGCCCGGTCCGATCGTCATGGTGACGCCGTTGACGGCGACCACGTTGCCGTACCAGCGGGAGACGTCCTCGATCTGGATGGCGCTCATCAGGCACCCGCCTTCCGGAACCGGTTCATGAGCAGGAGCAGCGAGACGCCGACCACGGCCAGGGCGGCGAGCAGGAACACCGGCCCCGACCCGGCGGGCGCCACGTTCTCGGCGCGGACGCCCGGGTCGGCGCCCAGCAGCCGCACCTGCACCCCGTCGACGAGGGTGAACGGGGTGAAGAGCCCGGCCCAGCCCGCGATCTCGTAGTTCCCGCTGGAGATGCTCGCCCCCTGGACGATCAGCACCACCACGTTGGAGATGAGGTAGACCGCCATGACGGCCGCGACGCCGAACCCGCGCCGCGGCGTGTACGCGGCGATGAGCAGCGCGAACGAGGAGAGCACCAGCGCGAACAGCAGGCAGCCCGCGAGCGCGGCGAAGTACTCGCCGGTCTGCCCGGCCACCGACGGCACGTCGGGGGCGCCGCCCTCGATCATCGCCTTGCGCATCGCCAGGAAGCCCAGGTGCAGCAGCGTCACCGGGACGGCCATGAGCGCCAGCAGGGCGGTCACGAAGGCCGCGAACTTGGCCAGGACGAAGTCCGTCGTCTCGACCGGCCGGGAGAAGTAGAGCGGGACCGTGCGGAACCGCAGGTCGCGGGAGGCGATGACGGGGGCCTGGGTGGCCAGGAAGATCGCGATGATCGGCTGCAGGTAGATCGCGTACATCGAGTAGTCGATGAGGACCTCGGGCCGCCGGGCGAACGACAGGACCGCGATGTCCCCGGCCGCGGGCAGCAGCATGAACGCCGCGAGCGCCAGCGGGATGAACTTGGCCCGCGCGCCGCGGCCGAGGCCGAAGAGCGAGCGGAGGTTGTACTGGTACAGGGAGCGCGCCACGTGGGAGCGGCCCAGGCGCGGCCCGTCGTAGTGCCGGTAGCCGATGTCGTGGATCGCGGTGCTCACCGGAACACCTCCTCGATGTGGTGGCGTGCCTGCTCCAGGCGGACGAGCGCGAGCCCGAGGTCGGCGACGCCGTCGCGGATCAGGTCGTAGGTCTCCTCGCCGGCGAGGTCGACGACGAGGTGGCGGCCGTCCGGGCGGACGGTCGCGCCCCGCTCGGCCAGGTGCCGCTCCAGCGCCTCCCGGCCGTCCTCGACCTCCACCAGCAGCCGTCCGCTGGCCTCGGTGTAGGCCGCGAGGGACTGGGCGCTCAGCAGCCGCCCGCCGTCGATGATCACGACGTTGTCGCAGACCCGCTCCAGCTCGCCGAGCAGGTGGGAGGTGACCAGCACGCTGATCCCGAACTCGGTGCCGATCCGCCGGATGAGCGCGAGCATCTCGTCGCGGCCCTGGGGGTCCAGGCCGTTGGTGGGCTCGTCGAGGAAGACCAGCCGGGGGTCGTGGACGAGCGCCTGGGCGAGCTTGACCTTCTGCCGCATGCCGGTGGAGTAGCCGCCCATCGGGCGGTACCGCTCCTCGTACAGGCCGACGTGGCGCAGCACGTCGGCGGCGCGCTCGCGGGCGGCGGTGGCGGGCAGGCCCGACACCCGCGCGAGGTGGACGACGAACTCGGTCGCCGACACGTCGGGGGGCAGGCAGTCGTACTCGGGCATGAACCCGACCGACCCCCGGATCCGGGGGCCTTCCACGGCGATGTCGTGCCCGAGCACCAGGGCGCCGCCCGACGTCGGGGGCAGCAGCCCGAGCAGGATCTTGATGAGGGTGGACTTGCCGGCGCCGTTGGCGCCGACGAGCCCGGTGACCCCGGTTTCGACGGTGAAGCTCAACGCGTCAAGCGCGGTCACCCCGGGGAACCTCATGGTGAGGTCCCGGGTGGCGATGATCGGCATGCCCGACAGGCTAGAAGCCCCCGCTCCCCCCGTCATCCCCCGCGAGAACCAGGTGCCGTCCTCTTCAGGATGAGCCGGGTGCCGCACCACTGGACGAGCAGGGTCACCACCCCGGCGACGACCATGCCCAGGACGTTGATCAGCAGCTGCAGGATCGAGCCCCGGACCTCCGAGAGGTGCCCCAGCGCCAGCGCCACCGCCAGGTTGCCCGCGGCCGGGACGGTCGTCACCGAGATGAAGACCCCCACCAGGGTGGAGGACTTGTCGGAGGTCAGCGACAGCACCCCGGCGGCGCCCGCCAGCACCGCCACGATGAACGACCAGCGGTCGGGCGTGTAGACGAAGCCGGTCAGCGGCCGCTCCTCGGGCAGCCGCGCGACGTCCACGATGCCCAGCAGCTCGCCGGCCCAGGTGCAGACGAACGTCACCGCGACGGCGAGGGCGAACCCGACCACCAGGGTGCCCGCGGCCCTGCCGATCTCGTGCCAGCGGCGGAAGAGCAGCCCGTAGGAGATCGTGGCGATCGGCCCGAACTCCGGTCCGAGCACCATCGCGCCGACGATGAGGATCGGGGAGTCCAGCAGCGCGGCGATCCCGGCGAGCATGGTGGCCAGGGTGAGGAAGGCCAGGAACGTCCAGGTCAGCCGGGTGCTCTCCAGCAGCTCCCGGCGCAGGTGGTCCCAGATCACCGCGTCGTCGCCGTGGCCGGGCGCGCGCCGCTCGGCCTCCTCGGCGGCCTCGGAGATCGTCAGCTCCACCTGGTCCATGGTGATCGAGCCGTGGGCGGCCAGGCCGAACCGCTTGAGGTCCTCGATGACGCCGTCCGCGGCCTCGCGCGCCACGTCGCACAGCACCACGTCCCCGGCGGGGTCGCGGGCCGCCCCGGGCAGCACGATGACGTTGGTGACGCCCGGATGGCCGGTGAGGCCGGCCAGGACCTCCTCGGTCCGACCGTCCGGCACGATCGAGCGCAGATGGATCATCCCGCCATGGTGGCGGATCGGGAAGTGTTCCGGCACGCCCTTCCACCGATAATCTAAATCTCCCAATATCGACATACCCCCTGAAACACAGAGGAGCGGCGATGTTCCGGCCCCTCGCCCTGGCGGCCTGCGCCGCCCTGCTGCTCGGCGGCTGCAGCGTCGAGATCGGCTCCGACTCCCCCGACCCGTCCCGCTCCCCCGGCACCTCCGGCACCGAGTCCGAGGGCGCGCTGGAGGACCTCGGCTCGCTGCCGATCGCCGAGGAGGGCGACGGCGGCGACTACGACCGCAGGGCCTTCGGCACCCCCTGGAAGGACGTCGACGGCAACGGCTGCGACACCCGCAACGACATCCTCGCCCGCGACCTCGCCTCGGTGACCCGCGCCGACGACGGCTGCCTCGTGCTCACCGGCGTCCTGGAGGACGACCCCTACAGCGACGGGAAGGTCTCCTTCACCCGCTCCAAGCCCGCCCAGGTGCAGATCGACCACGTCTACCCGCTGGCCCTGGCCTGGCGGATGGGTGCGGACGGCTGGCCCGCGGACCGCCGCGCGGAGTTCGCCAACGACCCTCTCAACCTGCTGGCCGTCTCGGGCCGGCCCAACCAGCAGAAGGGCGACTCGGGGCCCGCCGAGTGGAAGCCGCCCGCCGACTACCTCTGCACCTACGCCGGCCTGTTCGTCACGGTCGCCAAGAAGTACGACCTGCCGACGACGCGGGCCGACCACACCGCTCTCGGGGACTTCCTGAAGACCTGCTGAACGGTCAGCGGACCGCCGCGCCGCGCCCTATCCGGCACCATGGAGCGTTCCCGCGGCAGCCGCCTTCCGCGCACGACTTGATGGCGAGGCTCAGCAGCGACAGCAGCGTCCGCACGTCGCTCTCCCCGCCCAGCCGGAGCCGCACCGTTCCGCCGTCGACCCAGGCCCGGCCCGACCCGGCGAGCAGCGGCCCCAGCCTGGCCGCGCTCCGCTCCCCGAGCAGCAGCTCGGCCTCGTCGCCTTCGTGCAGATGCGCCACCTGGCACCCGGAGAACACCAGGGCCGCCCCGGTTCCGCAGTCCGCCCGGTGGACCGTGACACCCGGCCACGACCGGGTGAGCGTCAACACCCGCTGGGAGCAGGGACCCGCCACGTTCACGCCGACGTCCATGCCCACATGGTCGCCTGATTCCGCATCTTCCTGAACAACCGCGACACAAATCGTTACGCATGGATTTTCCGGGCGAGAATGGTCGGCATGGAAAACGCACAGTGCTGTGAAAAGGACACGCCGCGGGACGAGAAAGGGGCGGACGCGATAGGGGCCCAGGCGATCGGCGCGGCCGCGCGCGGCTCGCTGGCGGTCGGAACCGCCCTCCTCGGCGCGGCCGCCGTCGGCGCCCTGGCGATCGGCGCGCTGGCCATCGGCAGGCTGGCCGTCAAGCGGGCGGTCGTCACCCACCTGCGGGCCGGCACCGTCGAGATCGCCCACCTGAAGGTCGGCAGGCTGGAGATCGACGCCTGAGCCCGCGGGCGCGGCTCAGGCCAGGGCGCCGGGCAGGGGCGCGCGGTGCAGGACGGTCAGCGAGGTGACCGCGCGGGTGAGCACCACGTACAGGCGGGCCAGGCCGCGCTCCTCGGCCTCGACGATCTCGGCGGGCTCGGCGACCACGACGTGGTCGTACTCCAGGCCCTTGGCCAGGCTCGCCGGGACGAGGTGCACGCGCTCGCCCTCGACGCCCTCGGGCGTGAGCACGGCGTGGTCCACCCCGTTGCCCTCCAGCACCGCCGCCAGGTCCGCCAGGCGCCCGTCCGCGACGACGACACCGATGGACCCGTCCCGCGCCTGCGCCTCCAGCACCGCCGTGACGGCCGCGTCGTGCACGTCGCGCACCCGGCGCACCGAAAGCGCTCCCGTACCGGCACGCAGCGACTGGGGGGCGGCCAGGCCCGGCGCGACGGACGGCAGCAGCCGCGCCGCGTACTCCAGCACCTCCCGGGGCACCCGGAAGCCGAGGGTCAACTCGGTGACCTCGCCCTCCTTGCCGAGGTGGACCAGCACATCCCGCCACGAGCGCACCGCCCACGGCGTCGTGCCCTGCGCCAGGTCCCCCAGGACGGTCGCCGAGCCGGTGGCGCAGCGCCGCCCCAGCGCACGCAGCTGCATCGGCGACAGGTCCTGCGCCTCGTCCACGACCAGATGCCCCAGCGAGCCGGTGCGCTCGATGAGGTCGGCGAGCTCGTCGAGCAGCGCGAGGTCCGCCGAGGTCCATCTGGCCGAACGCACCGAGCGCGGCGCCTTGGCCCAGAGCAGCGCCGCCTGCTCCTCCTCGTCCAGCAGGCCCTTGGCCGCCCGCGCGAGGAACTCCGCGTCACCGAGCAGCCTGTGGAGGACCTGCTGCGGCGTCACCTTCGGCCACACCTGGTCGACGACCGCCTTGACGGCCTTGGAACGCGCGACGGCGTCGTGGACGCGGTCGTCCGGAGCCTCTCCACGCTGCTCCATCTGCACCAGGACGCGGTGCGCGAGCCGCTGCGCCAGGGTGTTGCGTCCGGCCGCGTAACGCGTCGTCCCGCGCAGGGAGGAGACCAGCTCCCGGATCTCGTCGGCCGGGATGCGGTAGCGCGAGCCGCCCTTCACGAACAGCAGCCCCGTCTCCGGCTTGTCCAGGTGCATCCACAACGCCTTCCGCAGCACCGCCGCCAGGCGCACGTCGCCCTTCAGCGCGGCCGTGGAGAGCGGCTCCGTCCCCGTGGGGACGCCCAGGAGGTCGTCGACGGTCGCCTGGTCCACCCGCACCTCTCCCAGCGCCGGGAGGACGCTGGCGATGTACGACAGGAACGCGCGGTTCGGCCCCACGATGAGCACCCCGGAGCGGCCCAGCCGCTCCCGGTGCGTGAACAGCAGGTAGGCCGCGCGGTGCAGCCCCACCGCGGTCTTCCCGGTGCCCGGCGCGCCCTGGACGCACACCGTGTCCGGCAGCGCCGCCCGCACGATGACGTCCTGCTCCGGCTGGATCGTCGCCACGATGTCGCGCATCGGGCCGGTGCGCGGCCGCTCGACCTCCTCGGTCAGCAGCCGCGAGGGCCCCAGCTCCCGCCCGTCCAGCGGCTCGTCCTCGAAGCCGGTCAGCTCGCCCCGGTCGAAACCGAACCGCCTGCGCCGCGCCACCCCCATCGGCTCCCGAGGACCCGCCTGGTAGAAGGCGCGCGCCACCGGCGCCCGCCAGTCCAGGACGAGCGCCAGCCCCTCCTCGTCGTGCACGTGCCGCCGCCCGACGTGGACGGCCTGCGGCAGGTCCTCGCCCGTACCGGGGTCCGCGTCGGCGCGGTGGTCGAGCCGCCCGAAGAACAGGGGCGTGTCCGGGTGGTCGGCGAGCGCGCGGACCCGCTGGTCCAGCAGCGACTCCAGCACCTGCTTGGACACCCAGTCGCCCGCCGCGTCCGCCGACAGCGACTCCGCGTGCTCGCGCATCCGGCGCAGCGCCTCGCGCGCCCCCTTCAGATGGGCGCGCTCGGCCTCCAGCACCTGCTGCGCATCGACTACGTCGGCTTCTCCGGGCATGCGTCGGCTCTCCTCCGGCGACGGACGAGACCGCAGCGAAGCGCGGATCGGCTGTCGCCTTCACGGGGATCTGGGGGTCGCCCCCAGAAGATGGAAGTTGGGCGAACCGAGCAGCTTAATGAAGAGCGTGGGCCGAAGAGAAACGGATTTCCCCGCCCGGCCGGACGGGGAGAGGTCAAAGGTGCGTGCGCACGACGTCGGCCAGGCGCTCGGCGATGGCGTGCGCCTGCTCCTCGGCCGCGGCCTCCACCATCACCCGGACCATCGGCTCGGTGCCCGACGGGCGGATCAGCACCCGGCCCGAGGCGCCCAGCTCCAGCTCCGCGGCCTCGATCGCCGACAGCAGCTCCTGCGACGTGCGGGCCCGCGCCTTGTCCACGCCCCGCACGTTGATGAGCACCTGTGGCAGGCGCGTCATGCACTTGGCCAGCTCGTCCAGCGGCCGCCCGCGCCGCGCCACCGCGCCCAGCAGGTGCAGGGCCGTCAGCAGGCCGTCGCCGGTGGTGCCGTGCTCCAGCATGATCACGTGGCCGGACTGCTCGCCGCCGAAGCCGTAGCCGCCCTCGCGCATCGCCTCCAGGACGTAGCGGTCCCCCACCGCCGTCTCCAGGATCTTCAGCCCGTGGCCCTGCAGCGCCAGCTTGAAGCCGAGGTTCGACATGACCGTCGCCACGACCGTCGCGGCAGGCAGCCGTCCCGCGTCGTGCAGCTCCAGCGCCAGGATCGCCATGATCTGGTCGCCGTCCACCACCTCGCCGCCGGACGTCACCGCCAGGCACCGGTCGGCGTCGCCGTCGAAGGCCACGCCGGCGTCGGCGCCGTGCCGCAGCACCGCCTCGCGCAGCGTGCCCAGGTGGGTGGAGCCCACCCCGTCGTTGATGTTGAGCCCGTCCGGCTCGGCGCCGATCTCGAAGACCTCCGCGCCCGCCCGGCGCAGCAGCCCCGGCGCCAGCGCCGCCGCGGCCCCGTGCGCGCAGTCCACCACCACGCGCAGCCCCGCCAGCGGGACCTCCAGCGTGGACAGCAGGTGCTCGGCGTAGCGGTCCAGCTCGCCGTGCGCCTCCACGACCCGGCCCACGCCCGCGCCGGTGGGGGCGTCCCACTCCTCGCCGAGCTTCGCCTCTATCCGGTCCTCGAGCTCGTCGGGCAGTTTGTAGCCGCTGCGGTCGAAGAACTTGATGCCGTTGTCGGGCGCCGGATTGTGCGACGCCGACAGCATCACGCCCAGGTCCGCGCCCAGCTCCCGGGTCAGGTAGGCCACCGCCGGGGTCGGCAGCACGCCCAGGCGCCGCACGTCGACGCCCGCGCTCGCCAGCCCCGCCACGACGGCCGCCTCCAGGAACTCGCCCGAGGCCCGCGGATCCCTGCCGACCACCGCGACCGGGCGGTGCCCCTCGAACGCCCCGGCGTCGCCCAGCACCCGGGCGGCGGCCATGGACAACTCCATCGCCAGGCGCGCGGTGAGGTCCCGGTTCGCCAGGCCCCGCACGCCGTCAGTTCCGAACAAACGACCCACAGCAGTTCACTTTCAATAGTCGGGGGAATGCCAAAACGGCGGACACCACTCCAGTGGTGCCCGCCGTCTGGTCAAGCAAGCGCGCGAATCAACGCTTGCTGTACTGCGGAGCCTTACGGGCCTTCTTGAGACCGGCCTTCTTGCGTTCCTTGGCCCGCGGGTCACGGGTGAGGAAGCCCGCCTTCTTCAGGGCGGGGCGGTTGTCCGGGTCGGAGATCTGCAGCGCCCGGGAGATCCCCATGCGCAGGGCGCCGGCCTGACCGGTCACACCGCCGCCGTTGATGCGGGCGATGACGTCCCACTGGCCCTCGAGGCCGAGCGTGACGAAGGGCTCGTTGATGAGCTGCTGGTGCACCTTGTTGGGGAAGTAGCCCTCCAGGGTGCGGCCGTTGATCGTCCAGTTGCCGGAACCGGGGACGATGCGCACGCGGGCGATCGCCTCCTTGCGGCGACCGGTCGCCGACGCGGGGCCCGTGGCGGCGGGCACGCGCTCGACGTTCTCCTCGTCCAGCACCACGGTCTCGGTGGTGTACTCGGACGGTGCTTCTTCGAAGGAGCCGAACTCTTCGAACGTCTCGGTGGACTCAGCCACAATTCTCCTCGTGTGGTCTTCTAACCGGGGCGGCGGACCCTGACTCGAGCTCCCAGGGCGCCCCAGCGGCCTCTTTTTCGGACGGTGGAGCCGGCACAAAGGCCAGATCTACTGGACGATCAGCGTGAACTACTGGGCGATCTGCGTGATCTCGAACGGCACGGGCTGCTGGGCCGCGTGCGGGTGGCTGGCACCCGCGTAGACCTTCACCTTGCCGAACATGGCGCGGCCGAGCTTGTTCTTCGGCAGCATGCCCTTGATCGCCTTCTCCACGGCCCGCTCGGGGTGCTTCTCGAGCAGGTCCTTGTAGAGAGTGGAGCGCAGACCACCCGGGTAACCCGAGTGACGGTAGGCCTTCTTCTGCTCGAGCTTCTTGCCGCTGAGCGAGACCTTGTCGGCGTTGATGATGATGACGTAGTCACCGGTGTCAACGTGCGGTGCGTAGATCGGCTTGTGCTTGCCCCGAAGCAGGATCGCGACCTGGCTGGCAAGGCGACCCAGCACGACATCGGTCGCGTCGATGACGTGCCACTGACGCTGCACGTCAGCGGGCTTAGGGGTGTACGTGCGCACGGCGTAAGCCTTCGTTTCTGTCGACTGTTGGGATCGGCCCTTCGAAAAGATCCGGACCGGGTGCCGGTGAGCATGCCTGACTGGCAACCCGACACATACAAAGGGGCAGGATACCCAAGCCCTGGAGCATGGGCAAAGCAGCGTCCCCGGACGGCGCACCGTTCGAGTGAACGGGACGGCGGTCACGAGTGCCGATCCTGCCTCTGACAGTATGCCTCCAGTATGCCCGAGAACTCTCCCCCGCTGGGCCGAATGAGCTGCACGGAGCCCCTGTCCGTGTCATGGTGGGACGAATTCGGGCCGAAGGGCACCTCGAAACGACCGATAGGCTCCGCAACATGGGTTATCCGGGTGACAACGACCAGCCGCCATGGGACAGCACTCCGCCG
The DNA here is from genome assembly GCF_039525175.1 of Actinocorallia libanotica. NCBI lineage: Bacteria > Bacillati > Actinomycetota > Actinomycetes > Streptosporangiales > Thermomonosporaceae > Actinocorallia > Actinocorallia libanotica. The sequence goes on along the minus strand of NZ_BAAAHH010000024.1, from coordinate 32,098 downwards.
GAGACCGACCCCTGGTCACGGCACCCGTTGAGCGCGCCGGTACCGCAGCAGCCGTCCGACGACCATGAGACCCCTTCCTGGCACGGAGGAGAGCCCGCCTCCGCCGGCTGGGGCGCCGAGCAGCAGCCCCCCGCACCGGAGCAGGCGTCCTCCTGGCTGGAGAGCGCCGCCGCCCCGCCGCAGCCCCCGGCCGCACCGGAGTGGGCCGAATCACAGCCCTCCTGGGGCGACGACCCCCTCTCGGCCCCCGCCTCCTTCAGCAAGCCCGGCACCGACTTCGGCAAGCCCGGCACCGACGCCAACGCCACCTTCACCGACTCCTCCGGCGGCTGGCCGGAGGCGGGGCAGGCCGGCTGGCCGGAGAGCCCGAGCGGCCCGCAGGCCACCCCCTGGGACGACCCCGCGCCGCAGGCGTACGAGCAGCCCCCCACCGGCACCCACGCGCTGCCCGTCTACGACCCCCAGCCGTCCTACGACCCGCAGTCCTACGACGCGCCCCCCGCCTACGACGGGCACGAGCCCCAGGACTTCGCGCAGTCCGGCGGCTTCGAGACGCCCACCGGAGCCCTTTCCGCGCAGCCCTACGAGGCTCCCGGCGGAACCCAGGCCTTCCCTCCCTATGAGCCGCCGGCCTTCGAGCCTTCCCCCTTTGAAGCGCCGGAGGGCGCGCTGGCGTCACAGCCCTTCACCGGCGCCCAGTCCCTCTCCCCCCAGCCCGCCGCCTGGCCGGACCAGCAGGGCTACGAGCAGCCCTACGACCAGGGGTTCGAGCAGCCCTACGACCCGCACCCCCGCGACGGGCACAGCGGCGCCCAGCCGATGCCCCCGGCCGGCCTGGCCGCCCACCCGCCCCACGGCGGCTACACCGGCCCGCAGCCCGCCGTCCCGTGGCAGCCCCAGGGCGACGACGGCTTCGGTCCGGGCGAGCAGTGGAACGGCGACGGCGTCCCGGCCGGGGACGAGGGCCGGGGCAAGGGCGGCCGCAAGCCCCTGATCATCGGCGGCGCCCTGGTCGCCGTGGCGGCGGTGGGCGCCGCCGTCTTCGTGCTGTTCCCCGGCGACGACGACAAGAAGGAGACCGCCGCCAAGTCCTCCTCGCAGGTGTCCACCGGTCCCAGCGCCGGGACGGACGGCGGTCCCACCGCGTCCGCGCAGCCGAGCACCCCTCCGCCCGGGGCCTCGGGCGGCCTGCTGCAGAACCGCAAGACCGACCCCAGGCCGCTGTCCCTCGGCGAGGTCTTCCGCAAGAAGAAGTTCACCGAGAAGGGCATCACCTATGTGATGTCCGTCCGCAAGAAGGCGGTCTGCAAGGACAGCGTGCACGGCAAGGCGCTGCAGGCGGCGCTGGCCAAGGGCAAGTGCACCCAGTTCCTGCGCGCCACCTTCGCCACCGCGGGCGGCAAGATGATCGGGACGGTCGGCGTGGCCAACCTCGCCAGCGCCTCGGCCGCCACCAAGGCCGCCAAGGCCGCGACGGCCAAGGACGCCTACGTGATCGCGGTGCCGGGCAAGGGCGTCACCAGCAAGATCGGCCAGGGCGACGCGCTGGGCGCGGCGTGGAGCCGCGGCCACTACCTGATCATGACCTGGGTGCAGCTGCCGGACGGCAAGGCCATCCCGGCCAAGCACAAGAAGGCGGCGCAGACCTTCGCGCAGAGCACGGTCAACGGCAGCAATCTCGGCCCCGCCCTGCACATCAGAGATGAGACGGGCAAGCCGGGACTCTGAATTATTTGGCGAAGGCTCCACATACCTAGCGGTTTGACTACGCTGTACGACCATGTCCGGTCCTGATGACGGCCCGCCTGGAGCCGAGACCACCGAGACCGCGCCGGTCCCCCCGGCCCCGCCACGTCCCGGCCCCCGTGCCGGCCGGCCCGCGGCCACCGCGCCCGGCGGGCTTCCGGTGCAGGGGCCGCCCAGCGCGCCCTGGTGGGACGCCGCCGCGCCGGCGGGCGGCGAGGCCGAGCCGCCGGGCGTCCTGGTCGCCGGCCCCGGCGTGCCGTCGGTCGACACCCGCCGCGCGGTTCCGCCGAGCCTGCGCCCCGCCCCCGGGGCGGCCGAGGCCACGGCCACCATCAGCGACCTCTCCCCCGAGGACCCGCGGGCCGCGGTCTTCGCCGCGCCCGCCCTCCAGACCGTGACCGACCTGCCCGCGGGCGCCGCCGACGGCAAGAAGCAGGCCGAGCAGCGGCTGCTGGACTCCCCCGGCGCCTGGGCCTCCCCCTCCGCCGGGCCCGGCCAGACCATCGTGGACATGGCCGCCAGGCCCCCCGCCCCCGTCCCGGCCGCCGAGTCGCCCTCTCTCGCCCTGGCGCCCCTCCCCCGGCCCGAAGAGCCGAAGAAGAAGCGCACCGCCCTGTACGTCGCGCTGGCGCTCGTCCCCACCCTGGCCGTCGCGGGCGCCGCCTACGTGCTGCTCTCCGGCTCCGAGAAGGACCCCGCGCCCGCCGGCACCCCGATGACCGCCCGGACGTCCGCCGCGCCGCAGGCCGCCACGTCCCCTCCGGCACCGCCCGAGAAGACCCCGGGCAAGCCCGGGCCCCCCGCCGTGGACAGCGCCAAGACCGACCCGAAGCCGCTGACCATGGGCGAGGTCTTCCCCTCGAAGCGCCTCCGCCTGGACGGCCGCGACTTCGTCCAGGACCGCAAGTCCCTCAACCTGCGCTGCGACTACGCGGCCGGCGGCGCCATGGCCAAGCTCCTGGTGAAGCAGAAGTGCCAGGGCCTGGTGCGCTCCACCTACATCACCGGCAACAAGAAGATCGGCGTCACCGTCGGCGTCGTGGCCATGCCCACCAAGAAGGTCGCCCTCGCCGTCCGCAAGGCGGGGACCCCCGCCCGCAGGGGCGAATGGTTCACGCCGCTGCCCGGCAAGAACTCCAAGGCCGTCACCAGGCCCGGCGGCCACGCCGCCCTCGACACCTACGGCCGCTACGTGCTGTACGCCTACGCGCAGTACCTCGACGGCACCAAGCCCGCCAAGCGGCCCGAGGAGCTCGCCGCGACGGCCCGCTCCTTCCTGGCCTACGCGGGCGAACCGCTCACGAAGCGGTAGGCGAGGGGACGACCGGAGCGGGCAGCGTCCGCACCCGGCGGGTCTCCAGGGCGCGGTCGGCCAGCAGGTGGTCCTCCGGGTAGGAGACCTCCACCAGGATCAGGCCGTGGGCCGGCGCCACCTTCACCGCCGAGTCGCGCACCCCGGCCAGCAGCACCTCGCGCGGCCACTCCACCGGGCGGCGCCCGTCGCCGACCGACAGCACCGCGCCGACCAGGGCGCGGACCATCGAGTGGCAGAACGCGTCGGCCTCGACCGTCGCCACCGCCAGGCGCTCCTCCCGGCGCTCCCAGCCGTAGCGCAGCAGCCTGCGGATCGTGGTGGCGCCCTCGCGCTTGCGGCAGTACGCGGCGAAGTCGTGCTCGCCGACCAGCAGCCGTGCCGCCTCGTTCATACGGTCGACGTCCAGGGGCCGCGGGTGCCAGACGGTGTCCCGGCGGCGCAGCGGCGCCACACCCGTCGGCTCGTCGCCGACCCGGTACTCGTAGCGCCGCCGCAGCGCCGAGAAGCGGGCGTCGAACCCCTCGGGCGCCAGGGCCACCTCGCGCACCCGCACGTCCGGCGGGAGCACGGCGGCCAGCCTGCGCGGCATCGCCCTGCTGATCGGCTGGTAGGCGGCCGCGGGCACGACCACGTGCGCGACCTGGCCCGTGGCGTGCACCCCGGCGTCGGTGCGCCCCGCGACGGTCAGGACCGGCGGCGGGTCCAGCCGCATGATGCGGGCGAGCGCCTCCTCGACCACCCCCTGGACGGTGCGCTGCGCGGGCTGGCGCGCCCAGCCCGCGAAGTCCGCGCCGTCATAGCTGATGTCCAGCCGCAGCCTCACCAAGGCCGTCATGTGTGCTTCCCGCTCCCCACGTGCGAAGTTCCCCGGACACGGTGTCCCGGGAACGAACGGACCCGCCGCCCTCGGAGAAGAGGACGACGGGCCCGAAACGAGGCGATGCCTTTACTTCTCGGCCTCGGCGGCCTCGACCTTGGCCTCCTCGGCCTGCGGGGCCTCGGCGGCGACGGCCTCGGTCTGCTCGACCGTCGTCTCGGCCTCGGGCTCGGCGGCGGCGGTCTTGCGGACCGTCACGCCGGAGACCTGCTCGGCCACCAGCTCGATCACGGCCATCGGCGCGTTGTCGCCCTTGCGGGGGCCGATCTTGGTGATCCGGGTGTAGCCGCCCGGCCGCTCGGCGAAGTGCGGGCCGATCTCGGCGAACAGCTTGTGCACCACACCCTTGTCCCGGATGGTCTTGATCACCAGGCGGCGGTTGGCGATGTCGCCCTTCTTGGCCTTGGTGATCAGCTTCTCGGCCACCGGGCGCAGCCGGCGGGCCTTGGCCTCGGTGGTGGTGATGCGGCCGTGCTCGAAGAGCTGGGTGGCCAGGTTGGCCAGGATCAGCTTCTCGTGGGCCGGGCTGCCGCCGAGGCGGGCGCCCTTGGCGGGCTTGGGCATGGCTCTTCCTTCCTGCCCCAGCCGTGTCAGGTACTGGGGTCAGCTTGATGGACGACGCCCGGCGCCGCGGCCACGGCGCCGGACGGTACAGCTCAGTACTGCTCGGTCTCGGCGAACGACTCGTCGCCGTCGTCGCCGTAGGCGTCGGCGGCGGCGGTCGGGTCGAAACCGGGAGGGGAGTCCTTGAGGGACAGCCCCATGTCGTGCAGCTTCTGCTTGACCTCTTCGATGGACTTGGCACCGAAGTTGCGGATGTCCAGCAGGTCCTGCTCGGAGCGGGCGACGAGCTCGCCCACCGAGTGGATGCCCTCGCGCTTGAGGCAGTTGTAGGAGCGGACCGTGAGGTTGAGCTCCTCGATCGGCAGCGCCAGGTCCGCCGCGAGCGCGGCGTCCGTCGGGGACGGGCCCATGTCGATGCCCTCGGCCTCGACGTTCAGCTCGCGGGCGAGGCCGAACAGCTCGACCAGGGTCTTGCCGGCCGACGCCACCGCGTCGCGCGGCAGCATGCAGTGCTTGGTCTCGACGTCCAGGATCAGACGGTCGAAGTCGGTGCGCTGCTCGACACGGGTCGCCTCGACCTTGTAGGTGACCTTGAGCACCGGGGAGTAGATGGAGTCGATCGGGATCCGGCCGATCTCCTGCCCCGGCTGCTTGTTCTGGGTCGCCGAGACGTAGCCGCGGCCGCGCTCGACCGTCAGCTCCATCTCCAGCTTCGCCTTGCTGTTCAGCGTGGCGATCTTCAGGTCGGGGTTGTGCACCTCGACACCGGCCGGCGGCGCGATGTCCGCGGCGGTGACGTCGCCCGGGCCCTGCTTGCGCAGGTACATGACGACCGGCTCGTCGTGCTCGGAGGAGACGACGAGCTGCTTGAGGTTGAGGATGATGTCGGTCAGGTCCTCCTTGACGCCCGGCACGGTGGAGAACTCGTGCAGGACGCCCTCGACGCGGATGCTGGTGACCGCGGCGCCGGGGATGGAGGACAGGAGCGTGCGGCGGAGCGAGTTACCGATGGTGTAGCCGAAACCCGGCTCCAGCGGCTCGATGACGAACCGGCTGCGGTACTCGTCCACCTGCTCTTCGGTGAGCGACGGACGCTGGGCGATGAGCATGTGATGCTCGCTTTCTGTCGGGGCCGCCCGCTATTTGACGGCCATGACATAACGGACATACCCCCGAAGAGGCCGGATGACCTCTTCGGGGGCTGCGGAGCTCTTACTTGGAGTAGAGCTCGACGATCAGCTGCTCCTGGACCTGGGTGTCGATCTGCTGGCGGACCGGCAGCGAGTGGACCAGGATGCGCATCTTGTCGGCGACGACCTCGATCCAGGCCGGGACCTGGTGGGCCTCGGCCTCGGCGCGGGCCACCACGAACGGGGTCATCTCGGTGGACTTGCCGCGCACCTCGATGATGTCCTTCTCGGACACGAGGAACGACGGGATGTTCACCCGCTTGCCGTTCACCAGGATGTGGTTGTGGCGGATCGCCTGACGGGCGGCGTCACGGGACTTGGCGAAGCCGGCCCGGTAGACGACGTTGTCGAGGCGGCGCTCGAGCAGCGAGAGCAGGTTCTCACCCGTCTTGCCGGTCTTGCGGTTGGCCTCTTCGTAGTAGTTGCGGAACTGCTTCTCGAGCACGCCGTAGATACGGCGGGTCTTCTGCTTCTCCCGCAGCTGGAGCTGGTACTCGGACTCCTTGGTGCGACCGCGGCCGTGCTCACCCGGAGGGTAGGGCCGACTCTCGATCGGGCACTTGGCGCCCAGGCACTTGCTGCCCTTGAGGAACAGCTTGGTCTTCTCGCGACGGCAGAGCTTGCAGTCGGGACCGGTGTAACGAGCCATGTGTCTTTATCTCCTCGGCCTCAGACCCGACGCCTCTTGGGCGGGCGGCAGCCGTTGTGCGGAACGGGCGTGACGTCCTGGATCGAGCCCACCTCGAGGCCGGTCGCCTGCAGCGAGCGGATGGCGGTCTCGCGGCCCGAGCCCGGGCCCTTGACGAAGACGTCGACCTTGCGCATCCCGTGCTCCATGGCACGACGGGCGGCGTTCTCGGCGGCCTGCTGGGCGGCGTACGGGGTGGACTTGCGGGAGCCCTTGAAACCCACGTGGCCGGAGGAGGCCCAGGAGATCACGTTCCCGTTCGGGTCGGTGATGGACACGATGGTGTTGTTGAACGTGCTCTTGATGTGGGCGTGCCCGTGAGCGACGTTCTTCTTTTCCTTGCGGCGCAGCTTCTTCGGCGCGCCCTGGCGGCTCTTAGGAGGCATTGCTCTTCTTCACTCCAGAGGTCATCGGACCGGTGGCGGCGGGGCTCGCGCCCCGGCCGGTCTACTTCTTGCCGGCCTTCTTCTTGCCGGCCACGGTCTTCTTCTTGCCCTTGCGGGTACGCGCGTTGGTCTGCGTGCGCTGACCGTGCACGGGAAGACCCTTGCGGTGCCGGATGCCCTGGTAGCACCCGATCTCGATCTTGCGGCGGATGTCCGCCTGCACCTCGCGGCGCAGGTCGCCCTCGATCTTGAAGTTGGCGTCGATGTAGTCGCGCAGCGGGATCAGCTCGGCGTCGGTGAGCTGGTGCACCCGCATGTTCCCGTCGACCCCGGTCGCCTTGAGGGTCTCCAGGGCACGGGTGCGGCCGATGCCGAAGATGTAGGTCAGCGCGACCTCCAGGCGCTTCTCGCGCGGGAGGTCGACACCAAGGAGACGTGCCATGTCGGGCAGTGTCCTTTCAGTCGGCGGAGGTCCTACCTGCCGCGGCCCCGTCCCTGCCCAGGACGGGCCCCGGCCTCCGACCGGGGGTCACTCGCCCGTATCCGTGCCTGGAAGGCCCGGACGTGGCGAACTGCGGCATGTTGTCAGTTGTGATGGTGCGGGAGAACGAGTCTCAGCCCTGACGCTGCTTGTGGCGCGGGTCCTGGCAGATCACCATGACGCGGCCGTGCCGGCGGATGACGCGGCACTTGGAGCAGATCTTCTTGACACTCGGCTTGACCTTCACTGGGTCTCCTAGCTTGATGAGCAGGGTCATTCCCGCCTGCCACAGCGGAAAAGGCAACCCCAGTCGGTGTACCTGTCTACTTGTAGCGGTAGACGATCCGACCCCGGGTCAGGTCGTAGGGAGAGAGCTCCACCACGACCCGGTCGTCGGGCAGGATCCGGATGTAGTGCATCCGCATCTTGCCGCTGATGTGCGCGAGGACCTTGTGCCCGTTGTCGAGCTCCACCTTGAACATCGCGTTCGGGAGGGACTCGATGACAACGCCCTCGATCTCGATGGCGCCTTCCTTCTTGGCCATGGCCTCCGCGCTTCGCTGATCGGTTTCGTCTGCCTCCCCGGAACACCCCTGTCCGCACGGCTGCGCCGTCAGGAACGAGGGAGTCTCCCAGGACGTCCAGCCCACCTCGGCACTCGACCGGAGGAGGGTTCGTGGGATCCGCCGCCGCAAAACGGGACGAGTTCACCTCGCCTCGCTTTACGCGAGCATGATGATCCGACACTGGACCGAATGATGAGTCTACGCGACGCGCCCGGCGTTTGCGAAATCAACCGCACGCCGAGCTGCACCGCATCGCCGCCACCGCCCTTACCGGCTTTCACACCACGCTCAGGCGCTGTACGTTTCAACCATGGCGGCTTATGACTTCGAACTGGTCCTCAGCAGACCAGTGTTCGAGCATGAGCTCGATCCATTGTTCGAACGCACACAAGGATACGTCACCGTCGCCTGTGTGCGGACCGCCGCCGAGGTGACCGGCCCAGGCCAGGCCCGGTGCCACTGGGACGGGCCCTCCCTGGCCGCCGCGGTGGTCGAGGTGATCACCCGGGTGGAGGCCGCCGTCCCCGGCATCGTCATCCGGCGGGCGGAGGCCGACCCTCTGCTGGCCCTGCGGGAGATAGCCGAGCGGGTGGGCCGCACCGTGGAGTCGGTGCGCCTGGCGAGCAACGGCCAGCGCGGTCCCGGCGGCTTCCCCAAGCCCGAGACCCACCGGTTGTGGCGCTGGTCCCACGTCGCCGCCTGGTACGGGATCGAGGACCACGTCCTGGACGAGGCGGGCCCCACCATCCGGGCGGTCAACGGCTGGCTCGCCCTGCGCGAGGTCGTGCCGGACCTGGCACCCGACCCGCGCGCCCTGGTCGCCGCGCTCACCCGCGCGATCCGCGCCACCGCCTGAACCCGGGGCACGCCCGGGCCGCCGGACGGTCAGTCCCCGCCCGAGCGGGGGTTGCCGAAGAGGGTGCGGGCCAGCAGCACCGCGCCCCAGGGGCCGGCCACCCACAGGAACCAGGGGTTGAGCCACTCACCGCTGGAGACGCTGGAGACCAGCCAGATCGTGAAGACGACGAGGTTCGCCGTGGCCCAGGCCGCCCAGCCCGCCCGCAGCCCGCCGCTCTCGCGCTGCAGCTCCGCGGGGGTGCGCACCGCCGGGACGGAGTCCTTGGCCGCCGCCAGCGGCAGGTCGTAGAGGTCCTGCGCGGGGAGGTCGGCGGTGAGCTGCTGCAGACCGCCCATCGTGCGGGTCTCGTACACCGCGTCCAGGCGCTCGTTCAGCTCGTCCTGGGTGAGGCGGCCCTGCGCGTAGTTCTCCCGGAGGACCTCCGCGCACTGCTCGCGGTCGCGGTCGGACGCCCGCATCTCCGGATTCTGCGGCATCCGGGTCCCTCCTAAGATCAGCGTCTGTCAGAGCAATTGTGCGATGCGCTCCCGCCATCCCTCAAGCGCGGTCAGCACCTGGGGGCCTTCCGGAGTGATCGCCACCGTGTGCTCGAAGTGGGCCGAGGGCCTGCCGTCGACCGTGACGACGGTCCAGCCGTCCTCGAGCTCGTGGGTGCCCGCTTCGCCGAGGTTGACCATCGGCTCGATCGCGAACACCATGCCGGGACCCAGCTTCATGCCGCCGCCGCGGCGCCCCACGTTGGGGATGAAGGGCTCCATGTGCATCTCGGTGCCGATCCCGTGCCCGCCGTAGCCTTCGACGATGCCGTAGCGGCCCTGAGCCTGCACGTAAGAGGCGACCGCGTGCCCGATGTCGCCGAGGTTGCCTCCGGCCTTGCAGGCGGCCAGGCCTCGCCACAGGGACTCCTCGGTCACCTTCAGCAGCTCCGCCACGTCGGGGGCGACCTCGCCCACCGGGACGGTGACGGCGGCGTCGCCGTGCCAGCCGTCCACGATCGCGCCGCAGTCGATCGAGACGATGTCCCCCTCCTGGAGGACCCGCTCGTCGCTGGGGATGCAGTGGACGATCTCCTCGTTGACCGAGGTGCACAACGTCGCCGGGAAGGGGGTGATCGGCCCGGGTACGCCGATGAAGGATGGGATGCCGCCGCCGCCGCGGATGTTGTCCTCGGCCAGCCGGTCCAGCTCCTTGGTGGTGACTCCCGGCTTGACCGCCGCGGCCACCAGCGCCAGTGTCTCGCCGACCAGCCGGCCGGCGACGCGCATGAGCTCGATCTGCTCGGGCGTCTTCACCTGGATGCGCATCCGCCTTCTGAACACCCGTCCCCCCCTGCTGCTGTCTTACCTACTCCGGACGGAGCGCGGCGAGCGCGCGCGCGGTGACCTCGTCCACCGTGCCGGTGGCCTCGATCCCCGCGAGTACGCCCTCCTTCTCGTAGAACTCCACGAGCGGCTCGGTCTGTTCCTTGTAGACCTCGAGCCGGTGCCGGACGACCTCTTCCTTGTCGTCGTCCCGCTGGAAGAGCTTGCCGCCGCAGTCATCGCAGATGTCGTCGCGGCCCTCGTCGAAGTCGACGTGCCAGATCCGGCCGCACTGGCCGCAGGTGCGCCGGCCCGACAGCCGGCGGACGACCTCGTCCTCGTCCACGACGAGTTCGAGGACCTTGTCCACGGCCTGGCCGTTCTCGGCCAGGATGTCGCGCAGCGTCTCCGCCTGGGGGACGTTGCGCGGAAAGCCGTCGAGCAGGAAGCCGCCGGCGGCGTCCGGCTGCGCGATCCTGTCCCGGACCATGGCGACCGTGACCTCGTCCGGTACCAGGTCGCCCTTGTCCATGTACTGCTTGGCGAGGACGCCGAGCTCGGTTCCGCCGCTCACGTTGGCGCGGAAGATGTCACCTGTCGAGATTTTCGGGATCGACAGATGGGATGCGATGAACTGGGCCTGAGTTCCCTTGCCCGCTCCCGGGGGGCCCACCAGCACGATGCGCACTAGCGGAGGAATCCTTCATAGCTACGCTGCTGGAGCTGCGATTCGATCTGCTTCACGGTGTCCAACCCAACGCCGACGATGATCAGGATGCTGGTGCCGCCGAAGGGGAAGTCCTGCGCTGCGCCGACGAGCGCGAACGCCACCATCGGGATGAGGGCGACCAGACCCAGGTAGAGCGAGCCGGGAGCGGTGATCCTGCTGAGCACGTAGTCGAGGTACTCGGCCGTGGGCCGCCCCGGACGGATACCCGGGATGAAACCACCGTACTTCTTCATGTTGTCGGCGACTTCAGTGGGGTTGAAGGTGATGGCCACGTAGAAGTACGTGAAGAAGATGATCAGGGCGAACGTGACGGCCATGTTGACCGGGTTGTCCTGGGCCATGTAGGCGAGGACGTACTTGGCGAGGAACTCGTTGTCCGGCCAGAGCTGACCCGCCAGCTGCGGCAGGTACAGCAGCGAAGAGGCGAAGATCACAGGGATGATGCCCGCCTGGTTGACCTTCAGCGGGATGTAGGTCGAGGTGCCGCCGTACATCCGGCGGCCGACCATGCGCTTGGCGTACTGCACGGGGACGCGGCGCTGGGCCTGCTCGACGAACACGACCGCGGCGACGATCGCCAGACCCACCAGGATCACGATCGTGAAGATGAAGCCGCCCTTGGTGCGGAAGATGTTCGCGAACTGCTGCGGGAAGGTGGCGACGACCTGCGTGAAGATGAGGATCGACATGCCGTTGCCGATGCCCCGGTCGGTGATGAGCTCGCCCAGCCACATGATGACGGCGGTGCCGGCGGTCATCACGATCACCATCGAGATGACGGTGAACAGGTCGGTGTTGTAGAGCAGGTCACCGCTGGCCTGGCCCTGGAACAGGTTGCCGGTCGCGGCCATGGCCACGATGCCGGTCGACTGCAGGATCGCCAGCCCGATCGTCAGGTACCGGGTGTACTGCGTGATCTTCGTGGTGCCGGCCTGGCCCTCCTTCTTGAGGGCCTCCAGCCGCGGGATCACCACGGTGAGCAGCTGGATGATGATGCTCGCGGTGATGTAGGGCATGATGCCCAGCGCGAACACCGACAGCTGCAGCAGCGCACCACCGCTGAACAGGTTGATCAGTGAGTAGAGGTTCTTGTTCGCCCCGCTCTCGGCGGCGTCGAGCGCCGCCTTGACCGCACCCACGTCGACGCCGGGCGTCGGGAGCAGTGACCCGATCCGGAAGACGAGGATGATGAGAAGCGTGAAGAGAATCTTCTTGCGCAGGTCAGGCGCCTTGAACGCCCTAGCGACAGCGGTGAGCACCATTCCTCCTGCGCGTGTGTACCTGGTCAGACAGCATGGGAACCCAAGCCTAGGATGACGCGGCTCACAGTCAGAGCCCGTCGAATGCTAACAGCAGACGAAGCCGGGGCCGACCCTCCAACGTTGGACGGCCGGCCCCGGTTCCGCATGAATCAGACCTGCTCGACGGACCCGCCGGCAGCGATGATCTTCTCCTGGGCCGATCCGGAGAAGGCGTTGACCTTCACCTGGACCGCCACGGAGATCTCACCGGTGCCGAGGATCTTCACCGGACGGCCGGAGCGCACCGCGCCCTTGGCCGCCAGGTCCTCGGCGGTGACCTCGCCACCGGAGGGGTAGAGCTCGGCCAGCTTGTCCAGGTTGACCACCTGGAACTCGACCCGGTTCGGGTTCTTGAAGCCCTTGAGCTTCGGCACCCGGCGGATCAGCGGCATCTGGCCGCCCTCGAAGCCGACCGGCACGGTGTTGCGGGCCTTGGTGCCCTTCGTACCGCGACCGGCGGTCTTGCCCTTGGACGCCTCGCCGCGGCCCTTGCGGACCTTGCGCTTGTTGGCGCCCGGAGCCGGCTTGAGGTCGTGGACCTTCAGAGCCTCGCTCATGACTGGACCTCCTCCACCTTCACCAGGTGGGCAACGGTGCGGATCAGGCCGACGACCTCGGGCTTGTCCTCGCGAACGACGCTCTGGCCGATCTTCTTGAGGCCCAGGGTCCGCAGCGAGTCCCGCTGGTTCTGCTTCTCGCTGATCACAGACTTGATCTGCGTGATCTTGAGCTGGGTCATGACGTCACCTCGGCCTTCGCGGCCTCCAGGCCGGCGGCGCGGGCCCGCAGCAGGGCGGCGGGAGCGACGTCCTCCAGAGGCAGACCGCGCTTGGCGGCGATCTCCTCCGGACGCTTCAGCTGCTTGAGCGCCGTCACCGTCGCGTGGACGATGTTGATGGCGTTCGAGGAGCCGAGCGACTTGGACAGGACGTCCTGGATGCCGGCGGCCTCCAGGACGGCGCGCACCGGACCGCCGGCGATGACACCGGTACCGGGGCTCGCCGGCTTGAGCAGCACGACGCCCGCGGCGGCCTCGCCCTGGACCCGGTGGGGGATGGTGCCCTGGATCCTGGGGACCTTGAAGAAGTTCTTCTTGGCCTCTTCGACGCCCTTGGCGATCGCGGCCGGGACTTCCTTCGCCTTGCCGTAGCCGACGCCGACGGTGCCGTTGCCGTCACCGACGATCACGAGGGCGGTGAAGCTGAAGCGACGACCACCCTTCACGACCTTGGCGACGCGGTTGATCGCGACGACGCGCTCGATGTACGACGTGCCCTTGTCGGCGCCACCGCGGCGGTCGTCACGGCGTCCGTCACGACGGCCGTCACGACGCTCGCCGCCCTGGCCGCCTCCGCGACTGGGAGCAGCTGCCATTAGTGGTTCCTCTTCTCAGACGTGATCGTGGAGGTCACAGCGCGAGACCCCCCTCGCGTGCCCCGTCCGCGACGGCGGCGACGCGGCCGTGGTACTTGTTGCCGGCGCGGTCGAAGACGACCGCCTCGACACCCACGGCCTTGGCGCGCTCGGCGACGAGCTTGCCGACCTCATGCGACTTGGCGGTCTTGTCGCCCTCGGCGGCGCGCAGCGCGGCCTCCATGGTCGAGGCGGACGCGACGGTCTTGCCGACCGTGTCGTCCACGACCTGGACGAAGACGTGCTTGGTCGAACGGGTCACGATGAGCCGCGGGCGCGTAGCCGTGCCGACGACCTTCTTGCGGACCCGAAGGTGACGACGCTTGCGGGAGGAGGCCCGCTTGCTCGTTCCCTTCCGGAACAGGCCCTTGGTGCCAGCCATGACTACTTACCAGCCTTTCCGACCTTGCGGCGGATGTGCTCGCCCTGGTAGCGCACACCCTTGCCCTTGTACGGGTCGGGCTTGCGCAGCTTGCGAATGTTCGCCGCGACCTCGCCGACCTTCTGCTTGTCGATGCCCTCGACCTTGAACAGGGTCGGCTTCTCGACCGTGAAGGTGATGCCGTCGGGCGCCTTCACCAGGATCGGGTGGCTGTAGCCCAGCGAGAACTCCAGGTCCTTGCCCTTGGCCACGACGCGGTAGCCGACGCCCTGGATCTCGAGGGTCTTGACATAGCCCTGGGTGACACCCTCGACCATGTTGGAGATGAGCGTCCGGGTCAGGCCGTGCAGACCGCGGACGGTGTTGATGTCGTTGGGACGGGTGACCGTGATCACGCCGTTCTCCAGCTCGGCCCTGATCGGCTCGGCGATCGTGAGGTCGAGCGTGCCCTTCGAACCCTTGACCGTGACCTGCTGGCCATCGATCTTGACCTCGACTCCGCTGGGAACGGAGATGGGCAGACGTCCAATGCGAGACATGTCTGTTCCTCCTTCCGTTACCAGACGTAGGCGAGGACTTCGCCGCCCACGCCGCGCTTGCCGGCCTGCTTGTCGGTCATCAGACCGGAGGACGTCGAGATGATCGCGACGCCCAGTCCGCCCAGGACCTTCGGCAGGTTGTCCTTCTTCGCGTAGACCCGGAGACCGGGCTTGGAAACGCGCTTGATGCCCGCGATGGAGCGCTCGCGGGTCGGCCCGAACTTCAGGTCGATCACGAGCTTCTTGCCCACTTCGGCATCCTCGACGTGCCACCCCGAGATGTAGCCCTCCTGCTGGAGGATCTCGGAGATGTGCGCCTTGATCTTCGAGTACGGCATCCCCACGGTGTCGTGGTAAGCCGAGTTCGCGTTACGCAGACGCGTGAGCATGTCTGCGATCGGGTCGGTCATCGTCATGGCCTGCTGGCCCTTCCTCACTGCGGTTTCCAGCTGCCCCGGCGCACCCTGCACGGGTACCGGGACCCTACGGACCTTCAGCGTGGTCATGGGCGCCCTCTCAGGAACAGGCGCCCGGTCTTGTTGTACGTACGGTACGCGATCCGCACCGCGACCGCCGAATCGGCGGTCGCCGTGCGTGATCAGCGCGTTCTGGCTACCAGCTCGACTTGGTGATGCCGGGCAGCTCGCCCCGGTGCGCCATCTCCCGGAAGCAGACACGGCACAGGCCGAACTTGCGGTAGACGGAGTGCGGGCGGCCGCAGCGGGAGCAGCGGGTGTAGCCGCGCACCTTGAACTTCGGCTTGCGAGCAGCCTTGGCGATCAGAGCGGTCTTCGCCATTCTCAGGCCTCCTTGAACGGGAAGCCGAGGAGCTTCAGCAGCGCCCGGCCCTCATCGTCGTTCGTCGCGGTCGTCACGATGGTGATGTCCATGCCGCGCTGGCGGTCGACCTTGTCGACGTCCACCTCGTGGAACATGACCTGCTCGGTCAGACCGAAGGTGTAGTTGCCGTTGCCGTCGAACTGCTTGGGCGACAGACCGCGGAAGTCGCGGATGCGGGGCAGCGCCAGGGACAGCAGCCGGTCCAGGAACTCCCACATGCGGTCGCCGCGCAGCGTGACGTGCGCGCCGATCGGCATGCCCTCGCGCAGCTTGAACTGCGCGATGGACTTCTTGGCCCGCGCCACGGCCGGCTTCTGGCCGGTGATGGCGGTGAGGTCCTTGACGGCGCCTTCGATCAGCTTGGCGTCGCGGGCGGCCTCGCCCACACCCATGTTCACCACGATCTTGGTCAGGCCGGGGATCTGCATGACGTTCGCGTAACCGAACTGCTCCTGCATGGCCTGCTTGATCTCTTCGCGGTACCGCAGCTTGAGCCGCGGCTGCGGGATCTCGACGGAAGTCTCGGTCATGTCAGATCTCCTTGCCGGTGCGACGCGAGATCCGGACCTTCTTGCCGTCTTCGTCGATGCGGTAGCCCACGCGAGCCGGCTTGCCGTCCTCGACCAGCGCGACGTTGCTCACGTGCAGCGGCGCCTCGACGGTGACGATCCCGCCGCCCTTGCCCTGGGCGTCCACCTTGGTGTTCTTCTTGATGAGGTTGGCGCCCTCGACCGTCACGCGCTCGCGCTTGAGGTCGACGGCGATGACCTTGCCGGTCGCGCCCTTGGACTTGCCGGCGATGACGACGACCTCGTCGCCCTTCCTGATCTTCATCACAGCACCTCCGGCGCGAGCGAGACGATGCGCATGAACTTCTTGTCACGCAGCTCGCGGCCGACCGGGCCGAAGATGCGGGTGCCGCGCGGGTCCCCGCCGTCCTTGATGAGTACGGCCGCGTTCTCGTCGAAACGAATGTAGGAGCCGTCGGGACGACGGACTTCCTTACGCGTGCGGACGACGACGGCCTTGACCACGTCGCCCTTCTTCACACCGGCCGCGGGAAGGGCGTCCTTCACCGTGGCGACGATGATGTCGCCGATGCCCGCATAGCGCCGACCAGAGCCACCGAGAACACGGATGCAAAGGATCTCCTTCGCACCGGTGTTGTCGGCGACCTTGAGTCGCGACTCCTGCTGGATCACTTCTAACTCCTGTGGGTTCTCACCGGTTCTCCACCCAGCGGTGGAGCCTGGTGGATTAGCCCCCGGGCGCCAGGCCCGGGGGGGAGTGCGGGGGGAAGAGAGCTCCCCCCGCGGTCTCCAGTTTCATGTGGCCGGTTTTACTTGGCCTTCTCGAGGACCTCGATGACGCGCCAGCGCTTGGTGGCCGACAGCGGACGGGTCTCCATCAGGCGGACCCGGTCGCCGACGCCGCACGCGTTGGCCTCGTCGTGAGCCTTGTACTTGGTCGTACGGCGGATGATCTTGCCGTACAGCCGGTGCTTGACGCGGTCCTCGACGGCGACGACGACGGTCTTGTCCATCTTGTCGCTGACGACCAGGCCCTCACGGACCTTCCGGTTGCCCCGCACCTCGGTGCTCTCGGTGCTCTCGCTCACTTCTCGGCCTCCTCGGCAACGGTGACGATGCCGAGCTCGCGCTCCCGCATCACGGTGTAGATGCGGGCGATCTCACGCTTGACCGTCCGCAGCCGCCCGTGGTTCTCCAGCTGACCGGTAGCCGCCTGGAACCGGAGGTTGAACAGCTCCTCCTTGAATTCCTTCAGCTTGGTCACCAGCTCGTCCTCGGGCTGGGTGCGCAGGTCGTCGACGGTGTTGCTCGCCATTACTCGCCCACCTCCCTCTTCACGATCCGGCACTTCATGGGCAGCTTGTGGATGGCGCGGGTCAGCGCCTCACGAGCGATCTCTTCGTTCGGGTAGGACAGCTCGAACATCACCCGGCCGGGCTTGACGTTGGCGATCCACCACTCGGGCGAACCCTTGCCGGAACCCATGCGGGTCTCGGCGGGCTTCTTGGTCAGCGGCCGGTCCGGGAAGATGTTGATCCAGACCTTGCCACCACGCTTGATGTGACGGGTCATCGCGATACGGGCGGACTCGATCTGCCGGTTGGTCACGTAGTGACCCTCGACAGCCTGGATGCCGTACTCGCCGAAGGTCACCTTCGTACCGCCCTTGGCCATTCCACGGCGCTTCGGGTGGTGCTGCTTACGGTGCTTGACCCTGCGAGGGATCAGCATGGAATTCAGCTCCCCTCAGGCGCCTGAGTCGCCTCGGGGGCGGCCGGCGCGGTGTTCTCTGCGTTCTGCTGACGGGGGGCGCGCTCGCCGCCACCGCGGCGGGCGCCGCCGCGGTTGGGACGGTCGCCCCGGCCGCGGCGCTCACCGCGGCCGCGGTCGCCGCCACCGCCGGCACCGGCGCGCTGGGCGGCGGCCAGCTGCTCGCGCTCGGCGCGGGTCGGCGCGGCGTCGCCCTTGTAGATCCAGACCTTCACGCCGATGCGGCCGAAGGTGGTCCGGGCCTCGTAGAAGCCGTAGTCGATGTCCGCACGCAGGGTGTGCAGCGGAACCTGGCCCTCACGGTAGAACTCCGAGCGGGACATCTCGGCGCCGCCCAGACGACCGGAGCACTGGACCTTGATGCCCTTGGCGCCGGACTTCATCGTGGACTGGATCGCCTTGCGCATGGCGCGGCGGAACGCGACACGGCTGGACAGCTGCTCGGCCACGCCCTGGGCGACCAGCTGCGCGTCCATCTCGGGGTTCTTGACCTCGAGGATGTTCAGCTGGACCTGCTTGCCCGTCAGCTTCTCCAGGTCTCCCCGGATGCGGTCGGCCTCCGCGCCGCGGCGGCCGATGACGATGCCCGGCCGGGCGGTGTGGATGTCCACGCGCACGCGGTCACGGGTGCGCTCGATCTCCACCTTGGAGATGCCGGCCCGGTCCATGCCCTTGGTGAGCATGCGCCGGATCGCGACGTCTTCCTTGATGTAGTCCTTGTAGAGCTTGTCGGCGTACCAACGGCTCTTGAAGTCGGTCGTGATGCCCAGGCGGAACCCGTGCGGGTTGATCTTCTGCCCCACTACCGGGCCCTCCTTGTCTTCTTGACCGGCGCCCCGTCCTCGACGGATTCGAGGACCACGGTGATGTGGCTGGTGCGCTTGTTGATGCGGTACGCGCGACCCTGCGCACGCGGACGGAACCGCTTGAGGGTCGGGCCCTCGTCAACCCAGGTGCGGGCCACGACGAGCGTGTCCTGCGCCAGGTTGAAGTTGTGGGTGGCGTTGGCGACGGCGCTGTTGAGCACCTTGCCGACCGGCTCGCTGGCTGCCTGGGGGGCGAAGCGCAGCACAGCCTGAGCCTCCGCGGCCGGCAGGCCACGGATGAGGTCCACCACACGGCGGGCCTTCCTGGGCGTGACGCGGACGAACCGCGCCTGGGCCCTGGCTTCCATGACTGTTCCTCTCATCTGTTTGCTGCGCTCAGCCTCGGCGGCTGCGGCGGTCTTCCTTGACGTGGCTGCGGAACGTGCGGGTGAGCGCGAACTCGCCCAGCTTGTGCCCGACCATCGCCTCGCTGACGAACACCGGGACGTGCTTGCGGCCGTCGTGCACGGCGATCGTGTGACCGATCATCTCCGGCACGATCATGGAGCGCCGCGACCACGTCTTGATGACGTTGTGGGTCCCCTTCTCGTTCTGGGCTTCCACCTTTTTCATCAGGTGGTCGTCCACGAAGGGGCCCTTCTTCAGGCTACGTGGCATGACGACTCCTACCGCTTCTTGTTGCTGCGACGACGGACGATCAGCTTGTCGCTGGGCTTG
Organism: Actinocorallia libanotica; assembly: GCF_039525175.1. Classification (NCBI taxonomy): domain Bacteria; kingdom Bacillati; phylum Actinomycetota; class Actinomycetes; order Streptosporangiales; family Thermomonosporaceae; genus Actinocorallia; species Actinocorallia libanotica. The sequence goes on along the minus strand of NZ_BAAAHH010000024.1, from coordinate 13,076 downwards.
CCGGGCTTACGGGTCCGGCCTTCCTTCTGGCCCCACGGGCTGACCGGGTGGCGTCCACCGGAGGTCTTGCCCTCACCACCACCGTGCGGGTGGTCGATCGGGTTCATGGCCACACCGCGCACGGTCGGGCGCTTGCCCTTCCAGCGCATACGGCCGGCCTTGCCCCAGTTGATGTTGGACTGCTCGGCGTTGCCGACCTCGCCCACCGTCGCGCGGCAACGGACGTCGACCTTGCGCATCTCGCCGGACGGCATGCGCAGGGTGGCGTACATGCCCTCCTTGGCCAGCAGCTGCGCGCCGGAGCCGGCGGAGCGGGCCAGCTTGGCGCCGCCGCCCGGACGCAGCTCGATCGCGTGCACGACCGTACCGGCCGGGATGTTGCGCAGCGGGAGGCAGTTGCCGGGCTTGATGTCGGCGCCGGCGCCGTTCTCCACCGCGTCACCCTGACGCAGGCCCTGCGGGGCGAGGATGTAGCGCTTCTCGCCGTCCGCGTAGTGCAGCAGCGCGATGCGGGCGGTGCGGTTGGGGTCGTACTCGATGTGAGCGACCTTCGCCGGGATGCCGTCCTTGTCGTGCCGACGGAAGTCGATCACGCGGTAGGCGCGCTTGTGCCCGCCACCCTGGTGCCGGGTGGTGATGCGGCCGTGGTTGTTACGGCCGCCCTTCTTGGGGAGCGGTCGCAGCAGCGACTTCTCCGGCTCGGAACGCGTGATCTCGACGAAGTCGGCCACGCTGGAGCCGCGACGACCCGGAGTCGTCGGCTTGTACTTACGGATGCCCATCTTTTTCGTTCATCCCATCCAGTTCGGAACCCCGGCCCTTAGGCCTGGGGGCCGAAAATGTCGATCCGCTCGCCCTCCGCCAGGCTGACGATCGCGCGCTTGGTGTCCTTGCGCTTGCCGTAGCCGTAGCGGGTCCGCTTGCGCTTGCCCTGCCGGTTGATGGTGTTCACCCCGATGACCTTCACACCGAAGATCTGCTCCACCGCCTGGCGGATCTGGACCTTGTCGGCGTCGGGGTCGACCAGGAACGTGTACTTGCCCTCGTCCAGCAGCCCGTAGGACTTCTCCGAGACGACCGGCGCGAGAAGGATGTCCCGAGGGTCGTAGATCTTGCTCACTTCGCGCTCCCCTTGGCGTGTGCGAGGAACTCCTCGTAGCCCTTCTCGGTGAACACGATGTCGTCATTGACCATGACGTCGTAGGTGTTCAGCTGGTCGGCGACGATGACGTGCACGCTCGGCTCGTTGCGCAGCGACTTCCAGGTGAGGTCGTCCTCGCGGTCCAGGACCACCAGGACGCGCACGGCCTGGGTGACCTCGCGCAGTGCCTTCACCGCGGCGCGGGTCTTGGGGGTCTCCCCCTCGACCAGGGCGCCGACGACGTGGACCTGGCCGACGCGGGCGCGGTCGCTGAGCGCGCCGCGCAGCGCGGCCGCCTTCATCTTCTTGGGCGTCTTCTGGGTGTAGTCGCGCGGCTGCGGGCCGTGGACGATGCCACCGCCGGCGAACTGCGGCGCGCGGGTCGAGCCCTGGCGGGCACGGCCGGTGCCCTTCTGCCGGTAGGGCTTCTTGCCGCCGCCGCGGACCTCGCCGCGCGTCTTGGTCTTGTGGGTGCCCTGGCGGGCGGCCGCCAGCTGGGCCACCACGACCTGGTGGATCAGCGGGATGTTGACCTTGGCCTCGAAGATCTCGGGAGCCAGTTCGACGTTGGCCTTCGTCATGACTGGGCCTCCATCTTCTTCACAGCGTTACGGACCAGCACCAGGCCGCCGTTGGGGCCGGGGACCGCACCCTTGATGAGGATGAGGTTCTTCTCGGCGTCCACGGAGTGCACGGTGAGGTTCTGGATGGTCTTGCGCGCGGAGCCCATGCGGCCGGCCATGCGCAGGCCCTTGAAGACGCGACCGGGAGTCGCGCAGCCGCCGATGGAGCCCGGCGAACGATGCTTGCGCTGGACGCCGTGTCCGGCGCCCAGGCCGGCGAAGCCGTGGCGCTTCATGACGCCGGCGAAGCCCTTGCCCTTGCTGGTGCCGGTGACGTCGATCTTCTGCCCGGCCTCGAAGGTCGAGGCGAGGACCTCCTGGCCGAGGGTGTACTCGGCGGCATCGTCGGTGCGCAGCTCGACGAGGTAGCGGCGCGGCGTGACGCCGGCCTTCTCGAAGTGCCCTGCCAGCGGCTTGTTGACCTTACGCGGGTCGATCTGCCCGAAGCCGAGCTGCACGGCGCTGTAGCCGTCGGTCTCGGTCGAGCGGACCTGCGTGACGACGTTCGGTCCGGCGAGGACGACGGTCACCGGAACGATCCGGCCCTCATCGTCGTAGACCTGGGTCATCCCGAGCTTCTCGCCCAGGACGCCCTTCCTGTTGGTGCTCATGGTGTTGTGATCCTCAGAGCTTGATCTCGATGTCCACACCCGCGGGGAGGTCGAGCCGCATGAGCGAGTCGACCGTCTTGGGGGTGGGGTCGATGATGTCGATCAGCCGCTTGTGCGTGCGCATCTCGAAGTGCTCGCGGCTGTCCTTGTACTTGTGCGGCGAGCGGATGACGCAGTACACGTTCTTCTCGGTCGGCAGCGGTACCGGGCCGGCGACCTTGGCGCCCGTCCGCGTCACCGTCTCAACGATCTTCTTCGCCGAGCTGTCAATGACCTCGTGGTCGTAGGCCTTGAGCCGGATGCGGATCTTCTGTCCCGCCATGGTGCCCTCGGTATCCTTTGCTGCTCAAGCGGGGAGTGTGGACTCCCCGCTTATTACCTCCCGCTCTCGCGAGAGGCGGGCTGACGTGTCAAAGCGAGTGCTCTCGCACTCGCGCGTGCCCCTGACGAGGGGCAAGGTTCAATCATATGCAACCGCGGGGGTACCTTCCGCCGGAACGGGGCACTCCCCCGCGGTCACATAGGTGGTGCTGCCTACTTGAGGATCTTGGTGACGCGACCCGCGCCGACCGTCCGGCCACCCTCACGGATGGCGAACTTCAGGCCCTCTTCCATGGCGATGGGCTGGATGAGCTCGACGCGCATCTCGGTGTTGTCGCCCGGCATGACCATCTCGGTGCCCTCGGGGAGGTTCACCACACCGGTCACGTCCGTGGTGCGGAAGTAGAACTGCGGGCGGTAGTTGTTGAAGAACGGGGTGTGGCGGCCGCCCTCGTCCTTGCCCAGGATGTAGACCTGGGCCTCGAACTCGGTGTGCGGGGTGTTGGTGCCCGGCTTGATGACACACTGGCCGCGCTCGACGTCCTCGCGCTTGATGCCGCGCAGCAGGAGGCCGACGTTGTCGCCCGCCTGGCCCTGGTCGAGGAGCTTGCGGAACATCTCCACACCGGTGACGGTGGTGGAGGTGCTCTTCTCCTTGATGCCGATGATGTCGACGACCTCGTTGACGTTGACGACACCGCGCTCGATGCGGCCGGTGACGACGGTGCCACGACCGGTGATCGAGAAGACGTCCTCGATCGGCATCAGGAACGGCTTGTCGGTGTCACGCTCGGGCTGCGGGACGTTCTCGTCCACGGCCTTCATGAGCTCGAGGATCGAGCCGACCCACTTCTCGTCGCCCTGCAGCGCCTGGTAGGCGGAGATCCGCACGACCGGCAGGTCGTCGCCGGGGAACTCCTGGTCGCTGAGCAGCTCGCGGACCTCGAGCTCGACGAGCTCCAGGATCTCCTCGTCGTCCACCATGTCGCACTTGTTCAGGGCGACGACGATGTAGGGCACGCCGACCTGGCGGGCGAGCAGCACGTGCTCGCGGGTCTGCGGCATCGGGCCGTCGGTGGCGGCCACGACCAGGATCGCGCCGTCCATCTGGGCGGCACCGGTGATCATGTTCTTGACGTAGTCCGCGTGACCCGGGCAGTCGACGTGCGCGTAGTGCCGGGACTCGGTCTGGTACTCGACGTGCGCGATCGAGATGGTGATACCGCGCTCGCGCTCCTCGGGAGCCTTGTCGATGTCCTCGAACGGCGTGAACGGGTTGACGTCCGGGTAGGCGTCGTGCAGCACCTTGGTGATCGCCGCGGTAAGGGTGGTCTTACCGTGGTCGATGTGACCGATGGTGCCGATGTTTACGTGCGGCTTCGTCCGCTCGAACTTGGCCTTCGCCACGAGGTTCTCCTCAGTGATTCTGACTGGTCCATCCCCCACTGGCGTGGGGTGCAGGTCTGTCTGGCTTGGTGGTGCCCGGGCCTGGGGTTATTCGCCCTTGGCCTTGGCGATGATCTCCTGCGCGACGTTCGAGGGAACCTCGGCGTAGGAGTCGAACTGCATGCTGAAAACAGCCCGGCCCTGGGTCTTGCTGCGCAGGTCACCCACGTAGCCGAACATCTCCGAGAGCGGTACGAGCGCTCGGACGATACGGGCGCCGTGCGACTCGTCCATCGCCTGGATCTGGCCGCGGCGGCTGTTGAGGTCGCCGATCACGTCGCCCATGTTGTCCTCGGGCGTGGTGACCTCGACCGACATGACCGGCTCGAGCAGCGCGGGGGTCGCCCGGCGGGCGGCCTCCTTGAACGCCATCGAACCGGCGACCTTGAACGCCATCTCCGAAGAGTCCACGTCGTGGTAGGCGCCGTCGAGCAGGGTCACCTTCACGCCCACCATCGGGTAGCCGGCGAGGACGCCGAACTCGGCGGCCTCCTGGCAGCCGGCGTCCACCGACGGGATGTACTCCCGGGGGATGCGGCCACCGGTGACCTTGTTCTCGAACTCGTAGCCGTCGCTGCCGCCGCCGATCGGCTCCAGGTTGATGATCACTCGACCGAACTGGCCCGAGCCACCCGTCTGCTTCTTGTGGGTGTACTCGACCTTCTCGACCTTCTTGGTGATCGTCTCGCGGTAGGCGACCTGGGGCCGGCCGATGTTGGCGTCGACCTTGAACTCGCGCTTCATCCGGTCGACGAGGATCTCCAGGTGGAGCTCGCCCATGCCGGAGATGACGGTCTGGCCGGTCTCCTCGTCGGTGTGGACGCGGAAGGACGGGTCCTCCTCGGCCAGCCGCTGGATCGCGGTGCCCAGCTTCTGCTGGTCGGCCTTGGTCTTCGGCTCGATCGCCACGTCGATGACCGGGTTCGGGAAGCTCATCGACTCCAGGACCACGGGGTTCTTGTCGTCGCAGAGCGTCTCGCCGGTGGTGGTCTGCTTGAGACCCATGACGGCGACGATGTCGCCGGCGCCCACGCGGTCGATCTCCTCACGCTTGTTGGCGTGCATGCGGTAGATCTTGCCGATGCGCTCCTTCTTGTCCCGAACGGAGTTCAGGACCGAGGAGCCGGACTCCAGCACGCCGGAGTAGACGCGCACGAAGGTCAGCTTGCCCAGGTGCGGGTCGGACATGATCTTGAAGGCCAGGCCGGAGAAGGGCTCGTCCTCGCTCGGCTTGCGCGGGATGACGGTGTCCTCGTCACCCATCTTGTGGCCCTCGATCGCCTCGATGTCCAGCGGCGACGGCAGGTACCGGATGATGGAGTCCAGCAGCGGCTGCACACCCTTGTTCTTGAAGGCGGTGCCGCAGAACACGGGGGTCAGCTTGGCGGCCAGGGTCGCCCGGCGGATACCGGCCATGAGCTGCTCCGCGGAGGGCTCCTCGCCCTCCAGGTACAGCTCCATGAGCTCGTCGTCGTTCTCCGAGAGCGTCTCGATCAGCTGGGCGCGCGCGACCTCGGCCTCGTCCGCCATGTCGGCGGGGATGTCGACCTCGTTGTACATCTCGCCCAGCTTGGCCTCGGCGTTCCAGACCAGGGCCTTCATCTTGATCAGGTCGACGACGCCCAGGAAGTCCGCCTCGGCGCCGATCGGCAGCTGCATGACCAGCGGAATCGCGTTGAGGCGGTTCACGATCATGTCCACGCAGCGGTGGAAGTCGGCGCCGGTGCGGTCCAGCTTGTTGACGAAGCAGATGCGCGGAACGCCGTAGCGGTCGGCCTGACGCCACACGGTCTCGGACTGCGGCTCGACACCGGCCACACCGTCGAAGACGGTCACGGCGCCGTCCAGGACGCGCAGCGAGCGCTCCACCTCGACGGTGAAGTCGACGTGGCCCGGGGTGTCGATGATGTTGATGGTGTGCTCGACGTCCTCGACCGGCCACTTGCAGGTCACCGCGGCGGAGGTGATGGTGATGCCGCGCTCCTGCTCCTGCTCCATCCAGTCGGTGGTCGCAGCGCCGTCGTGGACCTCGCCGATCTTGTAGCTCATGCCCGTGTAGTACAGGATGCGCTCGGTCGTCGTGGTCTTGCCGGCATCGATGTGGGCCATGATCCCGATGTTGCGGACCTTGGAGAGGTCCACACCGGTCTTAGCAGCCATGGTGCTCGCGTCCTTGCTCTCGTGGATTCAGCCGGCCGCCGCTACCAGCGGTAGTGGGCGAAGGCCTTGTTGGAGTCGGCCATCTTGTGGGTGTCCTCGCGCTTCTTGACCGAGGCGCCGAGGCCGTTCGAGGCGTCCAGCAGCTCGTTCATCAGGCGCTCGGTCATGGTCTTCTCGCGGCGGGCGCGGGAGTAGGTGACCAGCCAGCGCAGCGCCAGGGTGGTGCTGCGGGCCGGGCGGACCTCGACCGGGACCTGGTAGGTGGCGCCACCGACACGGCGGGACTTGACCTCGATGGTCGGCTTGACGTTGTCGAGAGCGCGCTTGAGCGTGACGACCGGGTCGTTGCCGGTCTTCTCGCGGCAGCCTTCGAGCGCGTTGTAGACGATCCGCTCGGCGATGGAGCGCTTGCCGTCCAGCAGGATCTTGTTGACCAGGCTGGTGACCAGCGGGGAGTTGTACACCGGGTCAGCGACCAGTACGCGCTTGCCCGCAGGGCCCTTACGCGGCATTAGCTCTTCTCCTTCTTCGCGCCGTAGCGGCTGCGCGCCTGCTTGCGGTTGCGGACGCCCTGGGTGTCCAGCGAACCGCGGATGATCTTGTAGCGAACACCCGGCAGGTCCTTAACACGACCGCCGCGCACGAGCACGATGGAGTGCTCCTGCAGGTTGTGTCCGACACCGGGAATGTAGGCGGTGACCTCGATGCCACTGGTCAGGCGGACACGGGCGACCTTGCGCAGAGCCGAGTTCGGCTTCTTGGGCGTCGTCGTGTAAACACGCGTGCACACTCCGCGGCGCTGGGGGCTCCCCTTCAGCGCGGGTGTCTTGTTCTTGGTCACCTTGTCCTGCCGGCCCTTACGGACCAACTGCTGGATTGTGGGCACCGCTTCTCCGTCTTCCTTCGTCGTACCGGGCCCGGCCTCCGCGACCGGGTGAGCATGGTCGGTCCACGCTCTGTTTTGTATGCGCGAGTCACACCCGGAATTTTTCGTCCGCGCATAACCCTGATCAGCCACGCTTGCACGTCTCTGACCTGCAGGTTTGCTTGCCTCACCGACCCCCGTGGTCGGGCGTGTCGCGCCGTCCGTGACCCGTCCGGCTCCACAGCGGGAGCCCACCGAGCCGGGGGAGTGATCTACGCCGCTCCCCGGCCGCCTCCGGGCCGCCTGAGGAGAGCACGCATGTGAGCCCACGCAGCGCGGGCACGAAGGAAGAGAGTACCCAACGCCCCACCCGAGGTCAAAGCGAATAGGCATTACCGGTTGGCATGCCTCTCGCGCAACCTTGGCGGCACGGGTCCGGCGGCTTCGGGACGGCTCCCCCGCTGCTCACACGCGGGGCGCTACGAAATGAAGAACGCGGGTCTTTGAGATGAAAGTTCCCGTCTGTCCGGGAAAAGAGAAGGGACCCGTATGTCATGGAGATCATACGGGTCCCCCGCGCTCTCGCCGGCGACGGGCTCCGCGCCGGGCGTGTCGGCCGGTGCCGGGCGGCTCAGATGAAGAAGGCCGCCACTATCACGATGACCGCCACCAGCGCGACCAGGCCGAGCCAGATCCACACCTTGTTGGAGCCGCCCTCCTCGGCCGCGTCGAGCGGCTGCGGCTGCTGCGACGGCTGGCCGTACTGGTCGGGCTGGCCGTAGGCCTGCTGCTGGCCGTAGGGCTGGTCCTGCCCGTACTGCTGCTCCTGGCCGTACTGCTGCTCCTGGGGCTGGCCGTAGGCCTGTTGGCCGTACTGCTGCTCCTGGGACTGCCCGTAAGAGGCCTGCTGCTGGCCGTAGGGCTGCTGCGACGGCTGGCCGTACTGGTCGGGCTGGCCGTAGGCCTGCTGCTGCCCCTGCTGGCCGTACGGGGCCTGCTGGCCGTACTGCTCCTGCGCCTGCTGGCCGTACTGCTGCTCCTGCGGCTGCCCGTAGGACTGCTGCGGCTGCCCGTACTGCTGCTGCTCCTGGCCGTACTGCTGCTCCTGGGCCTGGCCGTACGGGGACCGCTCCTGGCCGTAGGAGTCCTGGCCGAACTGGCCGGGGGTGAACGCCTGGGTGGCGTCCTCGTCCTGCTGCCGGGGCTGCTGCGGCTGGGACTGCTGCTGGGGTGCCTGCTGCCAGTCGCGGGCGCTGAAGTCCAGCCGGGTCTCGCCGCCCGCCTGCGCGGGCGGAGCGCTCTGCGCGGGCGCCTCGGGCTCGGCGGGCCTGCCGGTCACCAGCGGGATGTCGGGGCGGACAGGCTGCTGCACGAAGACCGTCGGCGCCGCCTCCTCCACCTGAGGGGGGCGCTGCTGGGACTCGGGCGCGCGGTGCCGTCCGAGCTCGGGCCGGGGCACGGGCGCCGTCCCCCACGGGTCCTCGCTCCCCGCGGACTCCTTCACCGTCTCGTACGGGGACGCGACGGGCTGCTCCGACTGCGCGGGCGGCTGGAACGGCTGCTGCGGCGGCGGGAAGGCCGCGGGCTCCTGGACCGGCGCGAACCCGCCGGTGCCCTCGGAGCGGAGCGGAGCGAACCCCCCGGTGTCACCGGAGCGGTAGGGCGCGGGCGGCTGGTCGGCCGGAGGCTGGAACGCCGACGGCTGCTCCGGGGCCTGGTACGCCGGAGGCTGCTCCGCCTGCGGCTGGAACACCGGAGGCTGGTCGGCCGGAGGCTGGAACGCCGACGGCTCCGCGGGAGGCTGGAACGCCGACGGCTGCTCCGGAGCGTGGTACGCCGGAGGCTGCTCCGCCTGCGGCTGGTACGCCGGAGGCTGGTCGGCGGGAGGCTGGAAGGGCGAGGGCTGCTCGGCCTGGGGCTGGAAGGCGGGCGGCTGGTACGCCGGAGGCTGGTCGGCCGGAGGCTGGAACGCCGACGGCTCCGCGGGCGGCTGGTACGCCGGAGGCTGGTCGGCCGGGGGCTGGAACGCCGAGGGCTGGGCAGGCTGCACGGGAGCGAAGGCTCCGGGCTGCGGAGCGGGCGGGGCGAAGGCACCCGGCTGCTCGGCGGGGGGCTGCTGGTAGCCGGCCGGGGGCGCGAAGGGCTGCTGCTCCGCGGGCGGCTGGTAGGCGGGCTGCTGGGGCTGCTGCCGGCCCTGGGGCGCCTGCGGGGGCTGCCAGGCCGGCTGCTCCGGCGGCTGCGCGGGGGGCACGGGCGGCGCGGGCTCGGCGGGCGGCTGCGCCGGGGGGCGGGGGGCGCGGAGCTGAGGCGCTCCGAAGACCACCGTCCGCTCACCCGCGGGGCGGATGGGCGGATCGTCCTGCTCGGGGACGGCGGGCTGTTCTGCCGACGCCGGCTCTTCGGGCGACGGCCACTGCGGACCGTTCTGCTCGGTCATCGGTAGGCTCCTTAACAGCACCGAGTCGTGGTGTTCTCACTGCGTCGCGCCTATATCACGCGACCAGTCACAGACTGCCTTCTGCGTCTGCATACGGCAAATCATTCATGGTGAGATCAAGGAAATTTCCCCATGGAACGGGCAAGGGAAGACACCGAAAACCCCGGAAGTAGGCTGCCGCCATGACACGTTCTTTGGTGATCAAAGTAACAGCGGGTGCGGAGGCCCCCGAGCGCACCAATCAGGCGCTCACCGTCGCCGCGGCCGCGGCCGCGGCCGGGGTCGCCGTCTCGGTGTGGCTGACCGGCGAGTCCGCCTGGTTCGCGGTGCCGGGGAAGGCCGAGGAGTTCCCCGTCCTCCCCCACGCGACACCGGTCTCGGACCTGCTCCAGGTCGTCCTGTCCGGCGGCCGGGTCACCCTCTGCACGCAGTGCGCGGCACGCCGCGGCCTCACCGAGGCGGACCTCATCGAGGGCATCCGCATCGCGGGCGCCCCCTCCTTCGTCGAGGAGGTCACCCGCGAGGGCGCCCAGGCCCTCGTCTACTGACGGTCCCGGCGGAGCGCCGCCCGGCCGGTCCGCCCGGCCTACCCGGGCTCCGACCGGGGGGCGCGGCGCTCCACGTGCACCGCGGCCTGCTCGGCGGGCTGGTCCTCCGGGGGCCGGTCGCCGGTGCGGGTCTCCTGCTCCACCCAGCGGCTGATGCCGATCTCCCCCTCGTCCTCGACGTCGAAGTCCATGTCCCTGGGCGGGTCCGCCTCGGAGGAGCGCACCAGTTCGTCCTCGAACTCCTGCTCGTCGTCGCCCATCTGCGGATCGTGATCCGGAATGCGCTCGTGCCTGTCGGGCATGTGCAGTCCTCCCCCGTGTGCTGGACCGTTCATGGGATCAACGGCCGGATGGTTCTCTTATCTGCCCGGCTTGATGAAGAACATTCCGAATCCTGGGGAAACGACGGACCGCGGAAACGGCGAGAGCCGCACGGAGACCTCCGTGCGGCTCTCGCACTTCCGCATTCCGCCCGCCGGCGGAGGGCGGGTTCGCCTCAGCCCGGCAGGACCGCCCGCAGGCGCTCCTCGCGGAGCCGGCCCGACCAGGTGTCGTCCACCGGCTCCAGCTGCCGCCCGGCCGCCCAGCCGAGCAGCAGGTCGGCGAGCGCGGGATTGCGGACCAGGGCGGGGCCGTGCATGTAGGTGCCCATGACCTTGCCGCTGTAGGCGCCCTCGTAGCCGTCGCCGTTGCCGGTGCCCACCGCGACCCTGGCCAGCGGCTTGACGCCCTCGCCCAGGAAGGTGACGCCCTGGTGGTTCTCGAACCCGGTGATCATCGGGACGCCCAGGGCGGGGTCGACCTCGCCGGCCAGCTCGCCCACGGCGCGGACCTCGCCGCGGCCGCTGCGGATGTTGAGCAGGCCCAGGCCCTGGACGGGCTGGCCCTCCTCGCCGCCGAACTCGTGGCCGAGCAGCTGGTAGCCGGCGCAGACGGCGAACACCGAGGCGCCGTACCCCACCGCCTTGTGCAGGCCGCCGTCGCCGTGCAGCCGCTGGGCCGCCAGGATCTGCGGGCGGTCCTCACCGCCGCCCAGCAGGTAGATGTCGCCGTCGACCGGCACCGGCTCGTCGGAGCGCACGTTGATCGTGCGGGTGGCGATGCCGCGGAGCTTGGCGCGGCGCTCCAGGACGATGCAGTTGCCGCGGTCGCCGTAGGTGCTGAGCAGGTCGGGGTAGACCCATACGATCTTGATGGCGTCAGAGGGCACGGCCGTACCTCGTTCGGATGGTCTGGAAGGCGGTGTAGTTGGCGATCACGTCCAGCTTGCCGGGCGGCACCGCCATGACCGCCTGCTCGATGTCGTCGACCACCCGGAAGTCGACCTCGGCCGCCTCCAGCCGCGCGGCGAGGTCGAGCCTGCGCTCGCCGGTGGCCCAGACCGGGCGACCCTTGAGCACGCGGTAGTCCACGTCCCACAGCCAGGAGGTGTCGCGCCCGTCGGGGCCCTGGGCGTTGATCGACAGTGCGACCGGGCCCGGGGCGGGCTCCAGCACGTCGAAGGCCTCCAGCCAGCCCGCGGGGTTCTTGGCCAGCAGCAGCCGGATGTCGCGGCCCTCGTGCTGGACGGTGGTGTAGCGGCCGGCCACCGAGGCGACCCGGCCCAGCAGCGGCAGCGCCTGCTCGGGCGCGATGCCGAACAGGGAGACCACGGCCAGCGACATCGCCCCGTTGGAGCGGTTGGCCCGGCCGGGCAGCTGCAGGTCCAGGTCGTAGGTGCGGCCGCCGGGGGCGGTCACCCGGTCGCCGTGCAGGATCCAGTCGGGCTTGGGGCGGGCGAAGGGGCACTGGCGGCAGGCCCAGTGGCTGGCCTCGCGGTCCAGCGGGCCGCCGCACTCGGGGCAGCACCAGGAGTCCTCGCGCCAGTGCTGGCCGACGGCGACCCAGGTGACCCGCTTGGCGGTGGAGGCGCCCCAGGTGACCAGCGGGTCGTCGCAGTTGGCCACGACGTGGGTGTCCACGCCCTCCAGCGCCTTGCGCCACTTGCCCGCCAGCTGCCAGATCTCGCCCGCGCGGTCCATCTGGTCGCGGCTGAGGTTCATCAGCAGGACGACGTTGGCGCCGGTCTCCCTCAGCACCAGGGGCACGTACTTCTCGTCGCACTCCAGCACGCCGTAGCGGGCGCCGGGCGCCGCGGCGAGCGCGCTGACGTGGCCGGTGGGCATGTTCGCGCCGAAGGCGTTGGTGGCGACCTCGCCGAGCCCGCTCATCGCGCTGGCGATCAGCCGGGTCGTCGTCGTCTTGCCGTTGGTGGCGCTCACCAGCACCAGCTTGCGGTCCGCGGAGAGCCTCGTCAGCAGCTCGGGGTCGAGCTTGAGCCCGATCTTCCCCCCGATCACCGACCCGTCGCCGCGTCCGGCCAGCCGCGACATCCGGGACGCCGTGCGGCCCAGCGCGACCGCCAGCTGCGACCGCAGCGGAAGATCACTCATGGAATCTCTTTCCCTAAAGCCTGACTGGACTCGACTCTAATGGGTGACCCGGTCATTACGGTGTTGATCTCGACCGAACCGCCACCGCACTACGTTCCGCTGCGCCACGCCTACAAAACGTATCAATGTGACGAACGCCGCATTATTCGGGGACGGCCCAGCTAGACAAGCACACCAAATGCCACTTGTACCGAGGAATCTTCCTTGCGCCCCTACTCAGCGCGCTGACAAGGCAGAATCTCCGGAGAACTTTGCGAGAAGGGGTTAAGTGCCATGCAGTGTCCGTCCTGCGCCGCGCCGGCGTCCGAGGGGCAATCGCACTGCGCCCGTTGCCACACCTCCCTCTCCGCGCTCGCCGGCGCGTACGCCGCGCCCACGAGCAGCACCGAGAAGACGATCATGTTCGACCGGGCGCCGTGGCCGCAGGCCGAGGAGCCGGCGGGCGCGTGGTCCCCCGCGGGCGCCGCGCCCGAGGCGCCCGGAGCGCCGGCG